>CAMCFW010000320.1 GCA_945874195.1 Chryseobacterium gleum | reverse complement strand
TGCCGTTCCTCCAGAACGCGAATTACCTTGACCGACTGGACGGCCGTGGTCTCAACCCGCTCTTGCAGAACTACTGGATGACCATTCATCCACCAACGCTTTTCCTCGGTTTCGCCTCCACTTTGGTTCCGTTCGCTTTCGCCATAGCCGGATTATGGACCAAGAAGTACACTGAATGGATGAAGCCCGCGCTGCCGTGGACCTACTTCGGAGTGATGATACTCGGAACAGGAATTCTGATGGGCGGTGCTTGGGCATACGAAGCCTTGAGTTTCGGTGGTTTTTGGGCGTGGGACCCAGTAGAGAATTCGAGCCTCGTGCCTTGGATCACGCTGGTTGGCGCGGCCCACGTCATGGTTATTCAGAAGAACCGTGGGCAATCGCTCATCATGACCATTGTGCTCACCTCGGCCAGTTTCATACTCATTCTTTATTCGACCTTCCTCACGCGCAGCGGAATTCTGGGCGATAGTTCCGTCCACGCATTCACCGACCTCGGCATGTCGGGCCAACTGTTGGTTTACCTGCTGGCGTTCGTGCTGCTCACCATCGTATTGCTCATCGTTAATTGGAAGGATATTCCGAAGTCGAAAGATGAGGACAGCCTTTATTCGCGTGAATTCTGGATGTTCATCGGGGCGTTGGTGTTGGTCATTTCCTCGTTCCAGATCACATTCACCACCTCCATTCCCGTTTGGAACAAGCTGCTTGGCACGAACCTCGCTCCACCGCTCGACCCCATCGCGCACTACAACAGCTTTCAGATCCCGCTGGCGATCATGCTGTCCATTCTGATCGCGGTGACGCAGTATTTCAAATACAGCAAGACAGATCCGAAGCAGTTTTCGCGGGCATTGGTATTGCCGTTGTTGGTTTCGTTCGTGCTCACAGCTGTGATCGGTTACCTTATGCATTACACGAATGTGATGTACATCGTGATGCTGTTCACCACACTGTTTCTCATCATCGCCAACCTTAATTATTGGCTGCGCGTGCTGAAAGGCAAGTTGAAGGTGGCAGGTGCTTCGGTGGCGCACATCGGTTTTGGGATGATCCTGCTCGGAGCGTTCCTCAGCACATCCAAAACGCAGGTCATTTCCATGAACACTTCGGGAACCGATGTAGAAAGTCTGGGCAAGGAAGGCGATTTCTCGAACCGAGACAACATTCTGATGATGAAGGGCGACACGCTGCGGATGGCCGATTATTTCGTGACCTACGTAGGCAAGCGCAAGGAAGGCGTCAACGTGTTCTATCAGGTGGATTACCTGACCAAGGCCGAAACGGGCTACCAACTGGCTTTTTCGCTCTATCCGCGGGTGCAGACCAACCCACGCATGGGCAATGTGGCCGAACCCGACACGAAGCATTTCATGCACAAGGATATTTACAGCTTTGTGACCTATGCCGAGGTGGAAGTGGAGGAAAAACCAACGGACGAGGAGTACAAGAACACCAGCACCGAGCAATTGGCACCTGGCGATACGCTTTTTGCAGGAACGGCCCTTGTGGTTTTCAATGGATTTGAGCGCAGTTTGGATACTGCCAAGTACAATTTAGAAGCAACCGACATTGCTGTGGCGGCCAACCTGACGGCCATCGATATTTCGGGGAAACGCTACGATGTGAATCCGGTCTATGTGATCCGTGACCGCATGGCGATACCGATCGCTGGCGAATTGGAAGAGCTTGGACTTCGCTTCATTGTGACCAAGGTGTTGCCCGAAGAAGGTAAGGTGGAGATCGCAGTGTATGAGAAACCCGACAACTACCGCGAGTTCATCGTCATGAAGGCCATGATCTTCCCATGGATCAATATCCTTTGGGCCGGATGCGTGGTGATGATCATCGGAACGGTGATGGCGATCCGGAGGAGGTTGAAATCATAGGAAACGGATCTGGCGGACAACCACGGATCAAAAATCAGCGATGACCCGTTTCATCCGTTAAATCCGCGTTCTATTTACATTCGCACCATGCCTCTCGAACCCAAGAACATAGTCCTTATAGGTGCGGGCCATGTGGCATTCCACTTGGGCAAGGCACTCAATCGATCGGGAAACAGGCTACTGCTGCTCATCAATAGAGATGAAAAACGGGGCGAACGCCTCGGCTTTGAGTTGGGCTGCAAGTTCACAACCGATTTCTCGGCCATTCCGGACGAAACCGATGTGGTGATCATTGCCGTGAAGGACGATGCGATAGCCGAGGTGGCCGCACGGATCCACTGCCCCGGTAAGGTGGTGGCGCATACTTCGGGCTCGGTGCCCATGTCCGTATTGGGCGACAGTTCCGACCGTTTGGGCGTGTTCTACCCCTTGCAGACCATGCACCGGGGTTCGGAAGTGAACATGAAGGAAGTGCCGTTCTGCATTGAAGGCAATTCGAACTGGAATGAGGGAATGTTGCTCGAACTGGCCCGTTCCATCAGCGATAACGTGCAGGTGCTGAGTTCCGAACAGCGCAGGATCACGCACATTGCGGCCGTGTTCGCCTGCAATTTCACCAATCATTTCTATGCGCTTTCGGAAGAGATATTGGAGAAGAACGGCATGAGCCTCGACATCCTTAAACCGCTGATCAAGAAGACGGCTGCCAACATTCTCACCGACCATCCGAAGGCATTGCAGACCGGCCCCGCCAAGCGCAACGACACCAAGGTGATGCAGGAACACCTCGACATGCTCGACAAACTATCGCCCGAACTCAATAAGCTCTATAAGGAGGTGAGCGAGAGCATCATTCGAATGCACGGAAGCTGAATCCTGTTCCACGGATCACCCGTGGAAGTCCACAGATCATTCAAGGTTGACCAACAGCGCCTTCAACGTCTCGTAGTTGAACAAGTGCGGGTAGTTGAGCACCATCACGGCCACGAAATACTGCTGTGGGAAATCATCGAACACGCCATGCTGCGCCACATATTCCATGAACCGGTTGTTGCCCTTGTCGAATTCGTGGAACAGGCTGTCGTGGATACCGTCAAACTCCAGAGGTTCCACATTGAAGAGGACGCAGAGTTCCTTATTGAACGCAGGTGTGCATTTCACCCATTTGCCATCAATATATAGTTGGGTTATGCCGTGCATGGCAAAGATGTCGCTCTTGAGCATCTCCACAAATTTCTCGCTGCTGATGTGGTTGACCACATCGGCAAATTCCAGTCGGGATGGAATGCCCACCGCACGGGCACACGCGGCCAGAAACACGGCCTTGTCAATGCAATGCCCGTTGCCGGCACGCAGCAGATGACTGGCGGTCACGTCCTCGGGTTTCATCCGCAGGTTGTAGGGATTGTAGCGGAAACCGTCACGCACCGCGTAGTACAGGTTCACCGCCTTTTCCCTGTCCGTGGTCGCATTGCCCGTGTGTCTCTGGGCAAAGGCAACAACTTCTGGATTGTCGCTGTCTATATAAAAG
>CAMCFW010000319.1 GCA_945874195.1 Chryseobacterium gleum | reverse complement strand
CAGCCGGATGAGATCTACAACCTGGCGGCTATGAGCCATGTGAAGGTGAGTTTTGATATTCCGGAATATACTGCCAATGCTGATGGTACCGGAACGCTTCGCATATTGGAAGCGGTGAGGCTATTGGGCATGACCAAGAGAACAAAGATCTATCAAGCATCAACTTCAGAGCTTTACGGTCTTGTTCAAGAGGTGCCTCAAAGTGAGAAGACCCCTTTTTACCCACGTTCTCCTTATGCGGTGGCCAAGATGTATGCCTATTGGATCACGGTGAATTATCGCGAGGCCTATAGCATGTATGCCTGCAATGGAATCCTGTTCAACCATGAATCACCCATTCGCGGAGAAACGTTCGTTACCAGGAAGATCACCCGTGCCACAGCGCGTATCGCGTTGGGCATGCAGGACGTCTGTTACTTAGGCAATCTGGATGCAAAACGCGATTGGGGACATGCCAAAGACTACGTTGAGGCCATGTGGCTGATTCTTCAGCAAGATGAACCTGAGGATTTTGTCATAGCAACCGGTAAGACCACGAGCGTTAGAGACTTTGTACGAATGGCCTTCAAGAATATAGGTGTAGAACTTGAGTTCAGAGGCACAGGCGTGAATGAGAAGGGATATGTGGTAAAATCAGAAAACCCAGACTTTCTGTTGGAAAAAGACAAACTGGTGATTGCTGTGGATCCAGATTATTTTAGGCCAACTGAAGTGGACCTTTTGATCGGAGACCCTACAAAGGCCAATACTAAACTCGGATGGAAACCCAGATACGATCTTAAGGAGTTGGTTCATGACATGGTAAAGGGCGATCTGGAAATCTTCCGAAAAGACCAGTTGCTCAGAGAGAACGGGTATAAAACGATGGACTACTTCGAGTAGGTCAATCTAAAGGGTAGTGCTTTGGAATCTTATTCACGACCTTGATAACACGCTCAAAATCAAGGCCGATAATATCCAGATACCAACGCAGTGTTTCATAACGCGGTCGGTTCTCTTCATTGATTAACTCAAGGGCCCTTTCACGCGTCATCATTCCTTCTCGTATCTGGTTACTTCTGAAGGTGTCAACTTCAGAGAATCCAGCAACATTGTAATAGATGTAATTGTAGAAACTGGCTGTTCCATCTCCGATTCGCCAAGTGGTGGTGGTGTCGATGGCCTTTTCCCAACTGTATTCATTGAATAACAGAGAGTTTATCTCATCCTCATCCCAGCGGTAGTAGTCGAACAAGTGATAATAGTCCCGTCTGGGAGCAAGGTATCTTACGGCAAAAGACCCAAGACTGTCCAAAACCGATTGGTTGAGATAGCCCGGGCTCTTCAAAACGTTTCCGCCTACGTAACCGAATAGTTTTGCTTGATTTATAACCGACAGCGAATATATCCTCTCCTTATCGAACTTTGGTGGGAGCCCGGCAAATCCGACCTTGAAATCCGTGTTTTCCAGGTGATTGATGCCCCAGATGTTAAGGTCAATGCCCGTTTGCTTTTTCAGCTTATCGCAATAATAGAAGAAGTACTTGTCTCCGGCCATGAACAGGGGGATCATTCCCAATGAGGGCTTCTTGAGCCAAGCAGAAACGTTCTTCCTGATGTTTTCCCGTTTCCAGTTTATGTCGGCCGAAACTATGATATTCTCCACTCCTAACTTGCCACAGGCACGCGCAATGTTTCTACGTGCAAGGTCCGTGACCATTCCCCAATCGTAAGTGAAAGCAATAGGGTTAAGGCCGAGTTCTTTTTTAATGATGTGCAATGAGTAGGTACTGTCTCTACCACCGCTGAACGGCACTATACAGTCTGGTCTACCACCGGATTTTCGGTATGGTTCAATGAGTTTGTGAAGTTCATCCAGCGAATCAGGATATTTTTTTGGAGTGTAGTTGTTGCAGTAATTGCATACACCCTTGTCATTGAACTTGATATATGGAAAGGTTTCGGGGAGTACGCATTTAGTGCATTTCTTCAGTTTGGCGATGCTTGCCGAATTGTCTTCCAACAATTTGAAAAGGTGGCCTTCCTTTGAACGGTCAATGTACATGCTGGGGTCGATCACCACCTCATGCTTGTGCTTGGTGTTCTGAATCAGATGTTTTACAATTTTGAATGAATCAGATGAATCGAATTTCACTGATTCATATTCCCCTTCGCTCAATGTAAATGGAGTGAATTTGAAGGCTGAGAGATCGATCAAAAGACCCTGATCTGCTTTAAGCTGCCTTATGTTCGCTTCCGAATCTGCAATGGATCTAAATTCATTCTGGGCACATAGCTTCTTCAAATAATATTCCTCAGAACCGAAAACAATGAAGGTCTCATTGTCTGACATGTAATAAAGTGACCCATTGTTTGTGGCCAGTAAGAATTGCTGGTACTTGGCAAAGTAAGATGCGATTGAAAAGATTCCTTCCAGGGGTGCAACCCCGGCCCGAATTGATCCGATGGAATCTTCTGGATCAGATTCCAACTCGTTGTTCAACAGCGAAAGAATTACCTCAGAGTCGATTGAGAACTCACGTTTAAGTTTTGGACGGTCGTACCAGATCCGCTCGTGATTGACAATGATCCCATTGTGAATCAACACCATGTCGTGTTTTATCACCGGCTGGTTATTCACTTCCTCGAGTTGGGTACCGTTGGTCACCAAACGGGCGTGACCGAATGCTACGAAATCCTGTTCATCGGCCTTGTATCTATTCAACGCGGCATTGACCAACTCATTGGTCTTAGCTTCCTTAAGCAAAGTGTTCACCCTGACGTCACCTTTCACAACATCTACTTGCCTTTTCCTCTGGTCAACTATGGCCAAGCCGGATGAGTCCTTGCCTCTCGATTCGCTATAACTTGCCATGGTTCGAAGCACACCATCCATCAAGGATGTGTCAAACGCAGTATCCTTCTTTACGATCAGACCAAATATTCCACACATGTTTACTTACTTCTAACCCCTTTAAGAATGTGTTTGACCGTGATGAAGAAGTATTCAACATCCGTTTTCCATGGGCTCTTAAGGTACTTTTCCAAATACTCCTGTTCTATTTTCTGGATGTTTGCGAAACTGTCAGTCCCCTCGTCAAAGATAGGGCTTATGATGCCGGGTTTCACTTGGTAGAACAAGTCCTGATACTCTTTGGTGTAGAGGCTGAAAAAATGCTGACTCATCGCTCTGATTCCCACCAATTTTATACTGCCCCTGAACCAATCTAAGAATTGGGGCAACTCATCAATCCAGTACTTGCGGTACATTTTGCCGAGCTTGGTGATTCTGAAATCCTCACTGAACTTACCTGTGGAGGTGAGGCTGTTCATCTCGTATACTTTCTCTTGCAAGAATTCGCTATACGGATACATTGACCTGACCTTGAAGATCGTGATAATGTTCCCATATAGCCCAACTCTGTTAAGTTTGATAAGTGGGGAA
>CAMCFW010000318.1 GCA_945874195.1 Chryseobacterium gleum | reverse complement strand
AGGGGGGGCTGATTTCACGGTCACATCAGAACTTGGTAGGGTGAACAAGTATTATGTAGGAACAGCGGTTCTCATGTTGCCGTTCTTCGCCCTTTCGTGCTTGGCGGCCTTGCTGTTGGGCTATCCGGTGGATGGTTATTCGGCCCCGTTCCATATTGGCATGATGTGTTCGGCATTGTGCTACGCAGGGCTGGGCATGTATTTCCTCTCACGCTTTTTGGAAGCACGCGGAATAGGGAGCAGGATCGCGGTGTTTGTGGCGGTGACCACGCTCTTTGCCACCAATCTGTTCCACTATTCCATTTCTGAACCGGCCATGTCGCACGCTTACAGCTTTGCGCTTTTTTCGGCCTTCATGTTTTTAGTGGATGATTGGGCAAGGTCGGGCAAAGACAAGTTGTTGCTCTATTCGGCCGCTGTTTACGGACTCATTGTGTTAGTGCGGCCTGTTAATGGACTCATTCTGTTGAGCGTTCCCTTTCTCACGGGTGGCATGGTTCCGCTTTGGGAAAGGCTGCGCTCGCAGTCGCATCTGGTTCGTCAAATTGCCGTTGCAGCCGCCATTGTCTTCGGCATTCTTGTGGCGCAGTCATTGGTCTATTTGGCGCAAGTGGGCAAACCTTTCATCTGGTCTTACCAGGGCGAAGGTTTTGTGTTCAGCGATCCGCAAGTGCTCAACGTGCTTTTCAGCTTCAGAAAAGGCCTCTTCGTTTACACGCCTTTCGCGTTCATTGGAACAGTGGGGTTGCTTTGGTTTCTTGCCAAGCGAACGAAAGAAGCGTTGTGGCTCTGGCTTTTCGTTGCGGTATCGGTTTACGTCATTTCGAGTTGGTGGAACTGGTATTATGGTTCGAGCATGGGCATGCGGGCCCTTATTGAATACCTGCCCTTCTTCGCTTTCGGAGTTGCCTTTCTGCTTCAGAGCACGGGAAAGATTGGCAAGGTGCTCATCATCACCGTTTGTCTGTTGTTGGTTTCCGTTAACCTCGTTCAGAGCTATCAGTATCAGAAATTCATTCTGCATTGGGATGGGATGGATCAGGAGCGCTATTGGCAGGTCTTCTTGAGAACAGATCGGAAGTTTGACGGCATCTTCTATCGGAAGCCGATCGGGTTGGAACTGCCTAATGAAGACCAGGTGCTTAACCGCGCGGTATTCGAAACCGACCTGGAGGAAGGCACCATTTGGGGTGAACAGGGCCGGAATACAGGGAAGGCCTTCTCGGGCAGCTTCAGTAGCAGGATGAGCGAAGAAGGTCCGTATGGGGCCACCATTGGCATTCCAGTGGGTCAGATGGGCCCTAGCGGGACGAAGAAACTGCTGGTATCGGCACAGGTGTGGTCGGAAGAGGCGCTGCCCGACCTGACCATTGCTTATTCGTATCGAAGCTCAACGGGCGACTATGGACATGAGTACATCGGCATCGGGCAATATGTGACCGAACCCGAAACCTGGACAGCCATCAAGCACATTGCACCGATTGGCGCGGCCACCGACACGGCCCATGCATGGATCGTTTATCCGTTCAGTTCTGGAAAGACCGAGGTGTATGTGGATGACCTGCGCTATGAGGTCATTACGCTGAAGGAATAGCCCTTAATCGAGCTTGAGCACGGCCATGAAAGCCGACTGAGGCACTTCTACGTTGCCCACCTGACGCATGCGTTTCTTGCCCGCTTTCTGTTTTTCCAGCAGCTTTCGCTTTCGGCTGATGTCGCCACCGTAGCATTTGGCGGTAACATCCTTACGCATGGCCTTCACGGTTTCGCGGCTGATGATCTTAGCCCCGATGGCCGCCTGTATGGCAATATCGAACTGCTGACGCGGAATGAGTTCTCGAAGCTTAGCGCAGATCTTCTTGCCCAAGGTGTGGGCGTTATCGGCATGGATAAGGGCCGAAAGAGCATCCACCTGATCGCCATTCAGTAGGATATCGAGTTTCACCAAGCGGCTGGTGCGGTAGTCCAAGGGCTGATAATCGAATGATGCGTAGCCTCTGGAAACCGATTTCAGCTTGTCGTAAAAATCGAAGACGATCTCGCCCAGCGGCATGTCGAACTGAAGCTCCACGCGGTCGCTTGTCAGATAGATCTGGTTCTTTAGAATGCCCCGCTTGTCTATGCAGAGCGTCATGATGACACCCACGTATTCCGACTTGGTGATGATCTGTGCCGAGATGTAAGGCTCTTCCACCGATTCCAGATAATTGGGGTCGAGCAGGTCGGAAGGGTTGTTGACGATGAGCCGCTCGCCTTTCTTGGTATGGGCAATGTATGACACGTTGGGAACGGTGGTGATGACCGTCATGTCGAACTCGCGCTCGAGGCGTTCCTGAATTATCTCCATGTGGAGCATTCCGAGGAAACCGCAACGGAAGCCGAAACCGAGTGCAGCAGAACTTTCGGGCTCGAAGGTGAGCGAGGCATCGTTCAATTGCAATTTGTCCATGCTGTTGCGCAGCTCTTCAAAGTCTTCGGTATCGACAGGATAGATGCCCGCGAAAACCATCGGCTTCACGTTCTCAAATCCTTGAATGGCGGCTGAGCAGGGGCGTGCCACGGAGGTGATGGTATCGCCCACTTTCACCTCTTTGGCTGTTTTGATGCCCGAAATGATGTAACCCACATTGCCCGCGCTTAGGGTTTGCTGCGGAAAAGGCTTAAGTCTCAGAATACCGATCTCTTCGGCCCCATACTGTTTTTCGGTGGCCACGAATTTCACCTGTTCGCCCTTTTTTATCGTGCCGTTCACCACTTTAAAATAAGCGATGATGCCACGGAACGAATTGAACACCGAATCGAAAATGAGGGCTTGCAAAGGAGCGTCCGGATCGCCAACAGGTGCGGGAACGCGGGCCACAATGGCCTCGAGTATCTCGGGCACACCAACGCCTGTTTTTCCGCTGGCAGAGAGAATGCTGTCGCGGTCGCAGCCCAGCAGGTCAACGATCTGGTCTTTCACCTCTTCGGGGTTGGCACTGTCAAGGTCGATCTTGTTCAGGATCGGAATGATCTCGAGGTCGTGCTCTAGGGCCAAATAGAGGTTAGAGATGGTCTGGGCCTGAATGCCTTGTGCTGCATCGACAATGAGCAGGGCGCCTTCGCAGGCGGCAATGGCACGCGACACCTCGTAAGAGAAGTCAACGTGACCGGGAGTGTCGATGAGGTTGAGGACGTAGTTTTCTCCGTTCAGCGAATAATTCATCTGAATGGCGTGGCTCTTTATGGTGATGCCACGTTCGCGCTCAAGGTCCATGTCGTCAAGCACCTGGGCCTGAGCATCGCGGGCCGAAACAGTGTCGGTCACTTGCAAAAGTCGGTCGG
This sequence comes from Chryseobacterium gleum, assembly GCA_945874195.1. GTDB lineage: Bacteria > Bacteroidota > Bacteroidia > UBA10329 > UBA10329 > UBA10329. The sequence goes on along the minus strand of CAMCFW010000318.1, from coordinate 126 downwards.
CCAGGGTGCTCTTACCGTGGTCAATGTGGGCAATAATGCAGAAATTTCGGATGTTCTTCATCGGGCCGCAAAAGTATTGAATAAAGGGTGATGAGCGAAGGGGAGAAGGTTGTGGTGCACAAAAGT
>CAMCFW010000317.1 GCA_945874195.1 Chryseobacterium gleum | reverse complement strand
TGCACTTCCATGAGCACGTAGCCGAAATCATCATCGCTGCGCGTGAATTCAGGATAGTCCTGCTGCGCGAATTCTCCCCAATTGTCCAAAGCACCACCTGCACTTGCCACATTCACCATCACGTGGTTGTGTTCCTTGCTCTGCCCGCGCGAATAGCCGTGCGTATGGCCGAAGAAGTGAACGCTCGGTTTGCCCGAAGCGGTAGAGAAATCTTCCAGCAGCGTGATCACATCGCCCGTGTAGTCCGTGTTTCCAGCGATCCAAAGTTCAGATTCGAAAGGGTGATGAAGCTGCGCGAACACGAAGTCGATGTCGGGGTCGGAAGCGGCATTATCGAGCACACCTTGAAGCCAATCCAATTGAGCCTGCACCCGGTAACCACCGTTTGATTCCAGGCCGATCAATCGGACATTCGAATAGTCCTTATACCACCAATGTTCAGGATAATCGTTGGTCATGGTCCCGTTCATCGGCAGGTTGAAATATTGGAAGAAGTAGGGCGTGTTTCCCTCATGGTTACCGGGAACAGGGTAGAGTGGAACGTAGGGCAACAGGTTTTCGGCAGGTGCGAAGAAGGTGCTTGCCCACGATGAATAGACGCTTCCGGTCTGCACCAGGTCGCCCGGAATGATGAAATAACCGAGGTCCTCGGCCAGATCATTCCCGTAATGTTGCTGCAGGTAGGGAATCAGGTTGTCGTCAATAATGTCAGCGAACACGGTCGTATGCTGCCAATCCTGCTGCATGTCGCTCATCGCTACCATGTTGAACGATGCTTCGGACGATTTCAGCGGTGGGGTTTTGAAGAAGTATGTTTCGCTTTCCAAACTGCCCGTTACGGCCTTGTAGTAGTATTTGGTGGCGGGTTGAAGCCCGGTCAGTTCCACGTCATGAACGTAGGATGCGCCCGAACCTGTGAAGGCAGTTCCGGTTGCGCTGCTTCCAAGCGTGTTCGCAAGTCCATACTCAACTACAGACGAATTGTTCGTGCTCGTTTCCCACATCACGTGCATGGAAGTTGGTTCCGCATGTTGCAGGTAGGGTTTTACTACCAGTGTTTGGGAATAGGAGTGAAGGGTTAAAACGGAAAAAGCGAAAAGGAAAAAGGTGGAAATGGATAAAAACTTCATTCGTTCGGTTTGCACCAAAGTTAAGCGAATGTTAAGTCCTGTGAGCGAACAGAGATCAAGTATATTGGTCGCCTGAAATTCAATGATGAGAAAAAAGATCCTGCTGCTCGGTAGCGGTGAGTTGGGAAAGGAGTTGGTCATCTCGTTGCAACGCTATGGTCAATACGTAATAGCGGTAGATAGCTACGCAGGCGCTCCGGCCATGCAAGTGGCGCACGGGTTTGAGGTCATCAACATGTTGGATGGTGCTGCGTTGGATGCCTTGGTCGCCAAGCACCGGCCCGATCTGGTCGTTCCTGAAATTGAGGCCATTAGGACTGAACGTTTCTACGAGTATGAAAAGCAGGGCGTGCAAGTGGTGCCGAGCGCCAACGCAGCCAATTTCACCATGAACCGAAAGGCCATTCGCGACCTTGCTGCGAAAGAACTGGGACTGAAAACGGCCAATTACCGTTACGCAACATCGGCCGATGAACTGAAGGCGGCCGTTGCCGAAGTGGGCATTCCGTGTGTGGTGAAACCGCTGATGTCCTCCTCAGGAAAAGGGCAGTCATCCATCAGAAAAGAAGATGAGATATTGAAAGCTTGGGAATATGCGGTTTCAGGTTCGCGGGGCGATCTGGTGGAAGTGATCGTGGAGGAATTCATTCCCTTTGAATCGGAAATAACCCTACTCACAGTTACTCAGAAGAACGGCCCAACGCTATTCTGTCCGCCCATAGGTCACCGTCAGGAACGGGGCGATTATCAGGAAAGTTGGCAGCCCGCCACATTGAATGATGCCGCGTTGAGAACCGCCCAACACATGGCCGATCAGGTGACAAAAGCCCTTACGGGAGCCGGTCTGTGGGGAGTTGAATTCTTCATCTCGGGCGATACGGTCTGGTTCTCCGAACTGTCGCCACGTCCGCACGATACGGGAATGGTGACGCTGATCGGTTCACAGAATTTCTCAGAATTTGAACTGCATGCGCGTGCCATTCTCGGTCTGCCTATTCCACAGATAACCTTGGAACGGGTGGCTGCAAGTGCCGTGGTGTTGGCCGATTCAGAAAGCGAAAAACAGCCAGTCATCTCGGGTCTGGAAGAAGCTGCGAACATCACAAACACCGATTTCCGTGTATTCGGAAAACCTTCGACCCGCAAATACCGCAGAATGGCCGTGGGATTGGCTTATGAAGGCTTAGATGGCTCCACCGATTCCGTTCGAAAAACGGCTAAACTGGTTGCCGATCGAATTAAAGTCAACTAAATCTTGAACGGCAAGTTAGCTTCGGGCTTTGCAGCCAAGCATATCAAACGGATCAATTAAACTTAGTTGACGATCAACTTGCCCGTTTTCAGACTTTCGCCCGAACCACTTCTTATCTGGTAGAAATAGACACCTGAAATTGGTTGTCGGAGCTCTAAGGTGCTTTGTCCGGCTGAGACCGGTTGTCTTAAAACGGTCCGTCCGTTCACATCCGTAAGTTCGATGTAAGAATCGATGGCACGGACGTCAATATACAATTGCAACAAACCGTTTTCAATCGGATTTGGATAGATCTTTATGTTCAGGTCTTCCGCACCATCGTTGACCGATGAAGCGCTGCTGGGAGTGATCTCAAGAATTCGAACAGGTGTTCCATCGCTCCAGTTCCCCATGCCGTGCTGTTCGGGTGTGTCGCCAAAGGCGTATTCGCAATTCTCGTTGCGAAGCGCGCAATCCATCAACGCGTCTTGCAGTTTCCACGAGCAGTAGTGGTCGAACGCATCCACAGGCCCGTTTCCGGAAGCGATGATGAAAAAGTTCGTTTCACCATTGTCGAAGTCGAGGTCTCCTGCCAACGGATCAAAATGAGTGGCCGTAACGCTTGGCGAACCGTGATTATCGCCATAGGTATGCACCACATTCTTATGCGAAATTGGAACGTTTACGGTCTGCTGGTAAAGCGTGTATCCGGGATCGGTGCCCACCACAAGGTCGTTCTCGCTTACCATGATCAAGTAGGGCGCATCGGCAGGAAAAGCCGAATAGTCGGGCGAAAGGAAACTTGCCGCACCCGGCTGCATGGAAAAGGCCGAAAGTGGCTTTGGTAGTCCATACTGCGCATGGAGCATGGTCATGTTTGCCGTTAGAATGCCACCGACCGAATGGCCGAGTATGAAGAAATTCTGCGATCGTCCCCTCACGTGATTCGGCTGTTGAATGGTGTCCAACGCCCGCAAAATGCCTCTGGCGCAACTGTCGTTAAAGGTCGCGTTGCTGCTATTCAGGTCGGTCTGGTAACGGGGATAGATGACGATGTTTCCCTTGCGCACCAGGTGTTTGATGAATGCCCCGTATAGCTTCGGATTCG
>CAMCFW010000316.1 GCA_945874195.1 Chryseobacterium gleum | reverse complement strand
AATGCGCTTCATTACAACTGTTAGGTCATTAAATTCCGGCATCTCGTTGCCAATGTAAACAAATGCCAAGGCAAAATATTTTCCACGCAGCTGCCAATTTTCAATTATTTCCGATTTGTTCAACCGATAAGTTTCGCGAAGCAGTCTTTTTATTCTGTTTCTCGACACCGATCTGCCGAATCGTTTCTTGGGCACCGAAATAAGCACTTTGGCTGTGGCATCGCTATTTTCAAGCGGAAGATAAATGACCCTGATCGGAAATTCCTTGAACGATGTGCCACTTGCAAAGAGCTTGTCTATCACCAGTTTAGAACAGAGTTTTTCCTTCTTCCCGAAAGTGTTCCTGTTCATTTTTTCTTGAAAATTAGAAAAGAAAAGGGCCGTGATCCTCACAGCCCCCGATCATTATCATTTTTTAACGGAACTATGCCTTCTTCTTGTTGGCCTGAGTAATGTATTGGTCCAAGGCCATGGTCATGGATGGGGCGTTAGGCACCGGGGCACCGATGTCGAGTTTCAAGTGTCGCTCTTTAACGGCATGGATGGTTGTTGGCCCAAATGCGGCTATGCGGGTCTTGTTCTGTTTAAAATCAGGGAAATTCTCGAACAGCGACTTGATCCCTGTAGGGCTATAGAACACGAGGATATCATAATTCACTTCGGCAAGGTCAGACAGGTCGCTGCACACGGTCTTGTAAATGACCGCCTTCGTGTAATGGATATTCAAGCCATCAAGTGCCAGCGGAATTTCCGGTTTCAGGTCGTCAATGCAAGGCAAGAGGAATACTTCGCCCTTATGCTTTTTGAGCACCTCTGCCAGATCGTTGAAATTATTGCCGCCATAGAAGATCTTGCGCTTACGATACACCACGAATTTCTGCAGGTAGAAAGCGATTGCTTCTGAAACACAGAAATATTTCATCGATTCTGGAACCGTTATCCGAGTTTCTTCGCACATACGGAAAAAGTGGTCGGCAGCGTTCTTACTCGTGAAAATGACCGCGCTGTGATCAAGAATGCTGATCTTCTGGGCGCGGAAATCTTTGGCCTCAACCCCTTCGACATGGATGAATGATCGGAAATCGATCTTCAGATTGTGTTTTTCCGCAAGGTCAAAATAAGGCGATTTATCTCCTTCAGGCTTTGGCTGAGAAACGAGAATGCTTTTTACTCTGTCCATGAGGGCGGTTGAACGTTTCCTACAAGTTTTGCACTACTCTTATCAGCACAAACACAGGCAGTATTTCCAGCGCGCAAAAGTAATAAAACAAATGCAGGACAGAGATCGACTTGGAACTGAGGGCAAGTAAAAATCCCCGAAATAGCACTTTCAGATAAAAGAATCCGGCCAAGGCAACCGCAGTGTAGACCACAAGCCCATAAGAGATGTACGGGCTATAATGCAACACCAGCGAAAGGGGCAGAAGCACGAGTCCCGTCATCGACAATAAGACTGCGCTGCTGAATCGATGGATCCTCAGTTCGGGTTGAAGATCGAATATCTGAGCAAGGCTCCAAAGCACCATACGCTTTATGACCACCACTGTTGTAATGCCAGCAAACGCCATGATGAATAGGGCGATCGGGGCCAATTCGGTTTCAAGATAAAGCGGTATCATGAAGGTGATGAACAGACTGATGGAGACCAGTGCGGTGAATTGCAACAGCATGATGTTCCTGGTGCGCTGAGAATTCTCCAAACGGGCATCCTGCTGCGAAAGTGTCCGGTCGAAACTTGCTTTGAAAACATTGCTGAAAAATCCTTGATAGCTTCGTTGCAGGTAAATGATGCTGGCACAGCAGAACAGCAGCACAATGAAACCGAAGGTGTTGGCAGGGTCGGTCCTGAGCAGAAATTCGAATCCATTCTGGGGCTGAAGTAGGTGGTCGGTGAACAGACTTGTAACCGGTAGTTCCACCAAGGCTTCAACCGTGTCGATGGCCATTAAGGGCACCGAATCGGAACCAAGGTCGGTGGCCAGATCGACCACGGTGTCGACCATGGTCAATTGAGGCTGAACTAAAGCTGTATCTGACTGAACGGTGAACACTCTGCGAAATTACACCTTCAATACTTGCTACATTTAGCCCATGCACACTTTCACGCCTAAAAACCTGAAAAGGATTTCCAGACTCTTCTTCCCCTTTGTTTTTCTGGTCTTTTCGTGCAATGGCCAAAAGAAAAAAGACCTCTCAATGACCGAACACAAGCACACCAACGCCCTTATCAACGAAACCAGTCCGTATCTGCTGCAACACGCCCATAACCCGGTGGATTGGGTGGCGTGGAACGATGAAAGTCTGGTGCGGGCCAAAAAGGAGCAGAAGATCATGCTCATCAGCATTGGCTACAGCGCCTGCCATTGGTGCCACGTGATGGAGCATGAGAGTTTTGAGGATAGCACCGTTGCCGCTTTCATGAACGAACATTTCGTCTGCATAAAGGTGGATCGGGAGGAACGGCCCGATGTGGATCAGGTTTATATGAGTGCGGTGCAACTGATGACCGGCCGTGGAGGTTGGCCGCTCAACTGCTTTGCGCTGCCAGATGGAAGACCGCTTTACGGTGGAACCTATTTCCCGAAGGAACAATGGATGGATGTGATGGCGAAGGTTGCTGGCATTTGGGAAAACGACCGCGAAAAAGCTCTGGAATATGCCACCAACCTCACGCAGGGCATCAAGGAAAGTGAACTCATTCAACGGAATACGGGCAAAGCCGAATTCACTTCGGAAGAAGTGGCAACTTATGTAAGCAAGTGGAAGTTGGATCTTGACAACACCGAAGGAGGCCCGAACCGAGCTCCCAAATTCCCGTTGCCCAACAATTACGAATTCCTCCTGCGCTATGCGTTTCTGAATGACGATAGAGAGGTGCAGAAGCACGTGGAGTTGACCTTGGAAAAAATGGCCTTCGGAGGAATTTATGACCAAATAGGGGGCGGTTTTGCACGCTATTCGGTCGATACGCTTTGGAAGGTGCCGCACTTTGAGAAGATGCTCTACGATAATGCCCAGTTGGTGTCGCTCTATTCCGAAGCCTATCAGGCCACGAAAAACCCGCTTTACAAGGAAATTGTGGATCAGACCTTGGCCTTCATCCAACGCGAAATGACCTCGGATGAAGGCGCGTTCTATTCGGCACTCGATGCCGACAGTGAAGGCGAGGAAGGAAAGTTCTATGTGTGGACGGAGGCGGAATTGAAAGCCACTTTGGGCGATGACCTTGATTGGGTGAAGGACTATTACAACATCAACCAGAAGGGTTTTTGGGAACATGGCAACTACATTCTGCTGCGCGATGAAACGGATGTGGAGTTTGCCAAGAGCAAAGGCTGGTCGGTCGCAGAGCTGAAACAAAAGGTAACGGCAGCAAATACACTTCTGTTGAAGGAGCGCAACAAGCGCATCCGCCCCGGTTTGGATGACAAGCAGCTCACTTCATGGAATGCGCTGATGCTAAAAGGCTATGCCGATGCCTAC
>CAMCFW010000315.1 GCA_945874195.1 Chryseobacterium gleum | reverse complement strand
CAGCGGGATTGCGGTCGCGAACCATTCCGCGCATGTCCACCTGAAGATTGTACACCCGAATGGTATCGCCAACCGCTTCAACGGTGTAAAATCCTTTCGCGAACCAGCGCATGGTTTCAGCCACTTCGGGGTCGAGGTTATTCAGCAGCGAATCGTTCTGAGGGAAAAACGTAAAGCTTTGAAATGGTTCGCCAAAGAGTGCGTAGTGCTTCATGTAAATGCCTCTGTCAGAAATTGCCAGGCCATACCAGTTCAGGCTGCCCACACCAACTGGCATTGTAAGAATGTTTTCTGGTTGAATATTCTCCGATTCGAGTTCAATGGTCAACCGCTTATTCATTTCCATTTTAGCACCAAAGGTCAGGGCCAGATAGCATGAGCTGATGATCAAACCGACCGCGTTCCAACGGTACATTTTCGGTTTCAGCATTGGGATAAACAGACCGCCCAAGGTGCCGAGTAGAAGCGGAAAGGTGTAAACTGGGTCTACCACATTCACGATGTCTAAACCAAGCCGCTCATCCGAAAAGGGCAGGAACAACTGTGTTCCGTAGGACGTGCAGAAATCAAGCAGTGAATGTGTGACCAGACATAGGGAATTGAACCACATGAGCCGAGGAAACGAGGTGGTGCTGAAAAGTTTGATCCGTCCTAGTATCAGGGAAAGGACCGCTGCACCGAAAATTCCGAATATCAGCGAATGACTGATGCCGCGATGGATGCGCAGCATATCGTACGAACCGTAGAACACGCGCAGAAAGACATCAAGGTCTGGAATGGTTGCGATCAATGCACCCGCCAAAGCCGCCTTGGCCCCAATGTGTCTTCCCAAAGTTGCCTGGCCGATGGCTGCGCCCAGCGCTGCCTGTGTGATGCTGTCCATGTTGCGAGGTCGAAGCTATCCAAAACATCTTGGTTTACCTTAGCCGCATGAGACTGCTTTTGGCCGTTCTGCTTATTTCCACATCAACCATGGCCCAGAAATTATCTGTTACAGCCCACCGTGGCGCTTCGGGATACGCTCCGGAGAACACGCTTTCCGCTGTTAGAAAAGCCTTGGAGATCGGAGTGGACAGGATTGAAGTGGACGTGCAGCAGACATCCGATGGTGTGGTGATCTGCCTGCACGACAAGACCCTGGACCGGACCACCGATTCAAAAGGAAAGGTGAAAAGGAAAACATGGGCCGAATTGCAACAGGTGAAGGCATTCGGCAAGTTCCAGACGGAGTTTCCCAACGAACCCGTTCCATCCTTAGAACAGGTGTTCGAGCTGATGGACGGCACGACCGAATTCGTCATTGAGATCAAAGCGGGTAGGAGCACCTATCCCGGAATTGAGGACAATGTGGTGGCGTTGATTCGAAAGTACAAGGCTGAAAAATGGGCATTGGTGCACAGTTTCAACGACCGTGTGTTGGAATACATCAGCGATCACCATCCTGAGATACGCTTGCAGAAACTGTTCGTTTCGAAGCCAAATTGGTTGCCGCTCATGCTCGACTTCAGCTTGCATTATGGTGCCCTTCGGGACTATCAGTATGTCGAAGCGTTCGGGGTCAGCCTTTCGGGAACCACGAAGCATGTGGTCGAAAAGGCGCACAGAATGGGAAAGATGGTGCACGTTTGGACTGTCAATGAAGAACAGGACATGTCCGCAATGATCGCACTTGGTGTTGATGGTCTAATCAGCAATTATCCAGATAAAGTGAAGCTGGTGGTAGACCAAAAGTAAAACTCCTGCTACATTTGAATTCATGACCGAAGCGCTTGAGAATAAGTTGAGATCCGTGTTCCTTGTGGCGTTCGTGGCCTATGCCGCCATCGTCACGGTGGTGGGCATTGTTCTCATTTCGAATGGTGCCGACCGAAGTCTTTGGTTAGGCGTAACGGTGGCAACGGCCACGGTTTCCATTTACTTCGCGCGGTTGTATCTGTCCCATGTGCCGCGAACTTCGCCCGGCCTAATGGGTTTCTCCTTCAGCATTTTCGGGGCAACGCTCTATTCCATCTTCCAGAGTTATGATCAGCAATTGGCATCGGCCGCGCCCATTCTTGCCATGCTGTGTCTGTCTGGTTGGGCGGCCTATGTAGCGTGGTATTCCGACCTTGGCGACCGAAGCTCGGACAGGATCAAAGTAGGAAAACGCCTGCCCACCATCCATTTGGAGGACTATAATGGCAACAAGTTGAGTTCAGATGATTGGAAAGGACAGAAACGTCTGGTCATCTTCTATCGCGGAAATTGGTGTCCGATCTGCACGGCACAGGTCAAGGAATTGGCCGATTTTGAAAAGCAATTCAACGATCTTGGGGTAAGGATCACGTTGATCAGCCCTCAATCGCATCAGAAAAGCCTGAGCCATGCCAAGAAAGTAGGCCTCGACTACGATTTCCTGGTGGATGGTGGCAATGATGCTGCAAAGACCCTTGGAATCCTTGCCGAGAATGGACTTCCCGCAGGGTTTCAGGCACTTGGCTACGACACCGATGTGCCCAAACCCACCACCTTTGTTCTGGATGAAAATAGTAAGGTCATCTTTGCCGACCTCACCACCAACTACCGTTTGAGAACCCGACCAGAAGACATACTAGCTGCTCTGAATAAATGAAATTCAAACTGATCTCGGCCCTCATTCTCTGTACTTCCTTGGCTGGAATGGCACAGGATTGTTCGTCAGAAAGATATTTAAGTAATATATTTCAATCATCTGTTTCACAGGATATTGTGTTCGGAAATTCGCCCGCCTTGACGACTGTTTACGTTGCCGAGAACGTTACGGTGAATCAATCCATGACCATGGACATTTTCTTTCCCGTTGGCGATCTGCTTCCAAAACGGCCTGCGGTCGTTCTCGCCTATGGGGGTGGCTATCTTTTCGGAACCAAAGAGGACGAGGATGTTTGGGCTACCTGCGACAGTCTGGCCAAGAAAGGATATGTGACCGCCAGCATCAATTACAGGATGAACCTGAATGCGGTCGACCCGTCAAGTGCCGTGCGGGCCATTTATCGCGCAGCGCAAGATTACAGTTCGGCCATCCGCTTCCTCAAAGAATTTTCAAACACCTACCGAATAGACACGAACTACCTGTTCGTGGGTGGTGTGAGCGCTGGCGGATTCTCGGCCATGCATGCGGTTTATTTGGATGATTCCGAGCGTCCAGCCGAAACCTTTCAATCTGGAATATTCGGGGCGACCCCCGATCTTGGATGCATCAATTGTGCAGGAAACAGCTACGACCACACGACAAACGTGCGTGGAATCATCAATCTATGGGGCGCGCTTATGGATACTGCCTACATTCAGCAGGATGAACTTGTTCCGATGACCCTTTTTCATGGCTCGAGCGACCTGATCGTGCCTTATGATTACGGATTCCCGTTTACAGCCTTGTTCCTCATGCCCGAAGTGTTCGGATCGGTCAACATTGCAGAACGGGTGAATGGTCTTGGAGGAAATGCCGAGCTCAACGTGTTCCAAG
>CAMCFW010000314.1 GCA_945874195.1 Chryseobacterium gleum | reverse complement strand
CACGACAAGCTGGCCCACTACGCTAACGCGGCCTTCGACATCGAGTTCAACTTCCCGTTCGGGTTCAAGGAACTGGAGGGAATCCACTCACGCACCGATTTCGACCTCACGCAACACGAAAAGTTCAGCGGAAAGAAACTGCAGTACTTCGACCCGGAGCTGAACGAGAGCTACGTGCCCTATGTGGTGGAAACCTCCATCGGCCTCGACCGCACCTTCCGTGCGGTGCTTTCATCATCCTACAAGGAGGAAAAATTGGAAGATGACTCAGAACGCACCGTGCTGGCCCTGCCGCCTTTCCTGGCCCCAGTGAAGCTGGCCATTCTGCCGCTTGTGAAGAAGGACGGTCTGCCCGAGAAGGCTATGGAGATCTTCAATCAGCTGCGCTTCGACCACAATGTGATCTACGAGGAGAAGGACAGCATCGGTAAGCGCTACCGCAGGCAAGATGCTATCGGCACTCCCTATTGCATCACCATCGACCACGAAACATTGTCCGACAATGCCGTGACATTGCGCGATAGGGATACCATGCAGCAGGAGCGGGTTTCTATTGACAGGCTCTCTGCGCTTGTAGAGGAGAAGGTTGGGGTGAGAAAGGTGCTTGAGAAGATCGGCTAGATCTCTGCTGAATTTGGTAGATCAATGCGGCTTTCCGCTTGGAAGGGCGATTGCCCGTCTGGCCCGCGAAACGAACACTCAGAGCACGAAGCTCTCCATGAACTTGGTGGTGTAGTTTCCCTTGATGAAATTGGGGTCGTCCATCAATTTACGGTGGAAAGGAATGGTTGTCTTAATACCTTCTATCACGAACTCATCCAAGGCCCTTCGCATTTTTGAAATGGCCTCATCGCGTGTCTGCGCCACGGTTATCAATTTGGCGATCATCGAATCGTAATGTGGTGGAATGGTGTATCCGGCATAGATGTGCGAATCGATGCGCACGCCATGTCCTCCGGGCGTGTGTAGTGTAATGATCTTGCCTGGGCAGGGCCTGAAGTCGTTATAAGGGTCTTCGGCATTTATGCGACATTCAATGGCGTGCATCTGTGGGAAATAATGATTGCCGGATACTGGAATGCCGGCCGCCACTTTTATCTGCTCCCAAATAAGGTCGTAATTGATCACTTCCTCGGTAATGGGGTGTTCCACCTGAATGCGAGTGTTCATTTCCATGAAATAGAAATCGCGATTCTTATCAACAAGAAATTCTACAGTGCCAGCACCTTCGTAATTCACGGCAGCGGCAGCTTTAACGGCCGCTTCGCCCATCCGGTCGCGAAGTTCATCGGTCATGAACGGTGACGGAGTTTCCTCCATCAATTTCTGATGACGTCTTTGAATGGAACAGTCGCGTTCTGAAAGATGACAGAAATTGCCAAATTGATCGCCAACGATCTGAATTTCAATGTGCCGGGGATCCTCAATGAATTTCTCCATGTACATGCCATCGTTTCCGAAAGCAGCACGTGCTTCCTGGGTAGCCGAATTCCAAGCGTTCTCAAGTTCATCTTCGCTCCAAACCACCCTCATTCCCTTGCCCCCGCCTCCGGCAGTGGCTTTCAGCATCACGGGGTATTTGATCTTCTTGGCGGTCCTCTTCGCGTGGGCCACATCGTCCAACAATCCTTCCGACCCGGGAATGCAAGGCACCCCGGCTTTTTCCATGGTTGCCTTGGCCGAAGCCTTGTCGCCCATGCCATCGATCATTTCCGGAGAAGCCCCGATGAATTTTATGCCGTGCTCTTGACAGATCTTTGAAAAGGTTGAATTCTCGGCCAGAAATCCGTATCCGGGATGAATAGCATCGGCATTGGTTATTTCGGCTGCCGAAATAATGCTCGGAATGTTGAGGTAACTTAATTTGCTTTGAGGTGGCCCTATGCAAACGGCCTCGTCAGCAAATCGAACGTGCAGGCTTTCCTTGTCGGCTGTCGAATACACGGCAACCGTTTGAATGTTCATTTCCTTGCAGGTGCGAATGACCCGCAATGCAATTTCACCCCTATTGGCTATGAGTATCTTCTTAAACACGAGAAATGATCTGGTTAAGTATCAATGTGCTTCGATCAGGAACAATGGCTGATCATACTCTACGGGCGAAGAATCCTCCACCATCACTTTCACGATCTTTCCGCTCACTTCTGCCTCGATCTCGTTGAAGAGTTTCATGGCTTCGATGATGCATATGATGTCGCCTTTCTTCACCTCATCGCCAACGCCTACAAACGGTGGTTTTTCTGGTGAAGATGATCGGTAGAAGGTTCCGATCATCGGTGATCTGACCTCATCGTATTGGCTTCCTGCTGCCTGTGGTGCGGCAACGGCTTCCGGTGCTTTGGAAACTTGTGCCACTGCCGGAGCCGGTTGCTGCTGAATGGGGGTCGCCATCTGCTGAGGAACGGCCACCATCTGCACTTCGGGCTGAACGAAACCGCCTCGTTTGTATGCAGGTGTCTTAATAGTGATCTTGAATCCTTTCGACTCTATTTCTACTTCACTTACTCCTGATTTTGATACGAACCGGATGAGTTCTTGAATCTCTTTGATGTCCATATTTCTTCCCTTGTTTGAAAAATTAAAGGTATAAATTTTGAAGGTCGACCAACGGTCTATTTAGGGGTATCGTAGGCCCATTTGACATACAGCGCGCCCCAAGTGAATCCACCCCCGAATGCGCTGATGATCAGATTGTCTCCTTTTTTCAATCTCGACTCCCATTCGTAAAGACACAATGGAATGGTTCCATTGGTCGTATTGCCATATTTCATGATGTTCAGCATCACTTTCTTTTCGTCCACACCCATGCGGGCGGCAGCTGCGTCAATGATCCGTTTGTTGGCCTGATGTGGAACAAGGTAGCTAACATCATCGGCTGTCAGATGGTTGCGCTTCATGATCTGTTCAGAGATCTCGGCCATTTTTGTCACAGCGAACTTAAATACTGCCGGTCCTTCCTGATACACAAAATGTTCGCGGGCATCCACTGTTTCGTGCGTGGCAGGTCGGCTTGACCCTCCCGCCTTCTGATGAAGGTGCACCACCCCAGAGCCATCGGTATGAAGCTGATGGTCCAATAGTCCGTTGCCCTCGTTGTTCGGTTCCATCATCACGGCCCCAGCCGCATCGCCAAAAATGATGCACGTGGCCCGATCGGTATAATCAACAATGGACGACATCTTATCGGCACCAATGACGATGACCTTTTTGTATCGGCCGCTTTCGATGTACATGGAAGCGGTTGTAAGCGCATAAATAAAACCCGAACAGGCCGCATTCAGATCGAAGCTGAACGCATTCACCAGTCCACACTTGTCAGAAATGATGTTGGCCGTGGCCGGAAATTGCATGTCGCCAGTAACCGTGGCACAAATGACCAGATCCACTTCTTCTGGTCGCGTTCCGGTCTTTTCCAGTAGTCCGTTTACGGCCGGAATGGCCATTACAGATGTTCCCTGATCCTTGCCTTTGAGGATCCTTCGCTCTTCTAT
>CAMCFW010000313.1 GCA_945874195.1 Chryseobacterium gleum | reverse complement strand
CACCGATCCCATGATCGGAGAAAGCTGTGCCAGTTTGGGCAAAGCTTTGAATTTGAACTTGCCACCTTCATTTATCAAAATCATGCTGGCCATTTCGGTGGTCTGCAGATGAACGGCAGATTTCAATTTGTCAGCGCCATAAATAGTATTGAGGTCGGCATTTGCGAATTGGGAGAACGTTGGGAATTTGTCCTTCAGGAAAGGCATTTGGTCTGAAGAGCACTCGCGACCCCGAACAGGCACACATTCGTTATTGCTCATTTTTGCCAACACGATGTCGTTGGTTCCTGAACCGTCAAAGTCGTTCATGTAAATATCAAGGGGTTTCTCTTTTGTGGGATGGAATTTATTGTTCAGGCCAAGGTTTCCGGCCACTAGATCGAGGTCGCCATCCTTATCTAGATCGGCTGCCGTTAGGCTATACCACCATCCTTTAAGTTGAGGATCCCCAACCGTTTCTGTTATTTCCTTCAAGGCCTTCCCTGAATTCTCAAAAAATCGGATGGCGCCCCATTCAGAACAGATGATAAGCTCTTCCCGTCCGTTATTATTCACATCCATAAAAAGAGCCGCAGTGACCATTCCAGCGGTGTTCAGTTCTGTATTCCAATCGGCAGTTCTATTCGTAAATTTTCCTTTTTCGTTGATCAGAATAAAGCTGTTCGGTGACTTGGGATACGCTCCCGGCATGTTTCGTCCGCCTACAAATAGGTCCAGGTCCCCATCTCCATCGAGGTCGTTGGCAGCAACCACCTGCGTACTTGTCAAAATTGATGGCAGCGCATTCGCGGCTTCGCTGAATTTACCGAGGCCATCATTCACGTAAAGTCTATCCCGGTAATTTTTGTCTCCAAGTGCGAATTCGGTACTTCCAGCAGCAACGTAAAGGTCCTGGTCTTTGTCTCCATCAGCATCAAAAAAAAGTGCCCCGATCTCTTCGCTTTTCAAATTCGCGTTCCATGGCTGCGAGTTGGAAGCCGCGAACGTTCCATCTCTACTTTGTAGGTAGAGAATAGGTGTTGTTCCAACAGAGGCTCCAACGAATATGTCGTCCAAACCATCCCCGTTCACATCGGCCGTGGCCAAAGCCGGCCCGTGTTGCGATTGACGGTGTGGAAGCAATTTCTCGGTCAGGAAGTCATCGAAATTGCTTTCACGATGAACGTGTTGAAGTTTGGAACGTAATGTCATGTCGGTGAAAAGCGTTTTCGGAACAGCGGCTTTTTTAGCGCTTGAACCAGCATCTTTTCTGTTGATCTTCAAGCGTTCATTCTTCTTTATGTCTTTTAACAGGGTGATTTTTCCGTCATTCCATTCAATAAGGAGCGAATCGATATTGGCCTTTCCCAGGCCGAAATGAAGCAACGGCTCAACCGAAGATTGAAATCCGCGGGCGTGTAGCATTTCCAAATATTGTTTGCCCTGATCGGTGTAAAGCGTGGCCTTGGTTCCAATGGCAAATGGATTGGATGAGGAACCGACCAACTCTATTTGCAGATAATTTGAACCTCTTTTGTCGTTTGCGGTGTTGCGTATCACGCTTGCTGGCTGGTCGAGATTATTGGTGATGAGATCCATGTCGCCATCACCATCCAGATCGGCATAAGCAGCGCCACTCGAAGTTACGCTATGCTTGTAATTCCAATCGGAATTGGCGTTGTTGAAATGCAGGTCGCCATCGTTCTGAAAGACCAGATTGTCTGAAACATGGGTAGGTATCATGCCCATTACCTCGTCAAAATCCAACTCCTGACCCCGTTCTGCGATCACCCCCTTTATCTGCTCCTTAAAATCGTTGTTGGTCACGTCACGTCTTATCCCGTTGGTAACGAAAAGGTCTTTCAGTCCATCGTTGTTCAGATCGACAAAAAGAGGTGCCCAACTCCAATCGGTACGGTCGATGCCTGCCAAATGTGCTATTTCAGAAAAGGCCCCGTTACCATGGTTAAGCTGTAGGGTATTGGTCATATACTGATGGTGCCAACCGATTTCCACCATCTTAAAAAACTGATCCGGACGCATGGATGCCATGTTCTGTTTCGAACGTTTGTGTTCCGGTGGTGTCATGTCAAGCACGCACAGGTCAGGAAGGGCATCGTTGTTGAAATCGGCCCAATCTGAACCCATTCCGTAGAACGATATGTGGCGCGTGTAACTGGTGTTCCTTTCTTCAAACGATCCTCGCTGTGTATTGATGTAGAGTAGGTCGGGCTCGAGAAAGTCGTTGGCCACATATACATCGTTGAAACCGTCTCGGTTGAAATCGCAAATGGCGGCACTCAGTCCCCAGGCCTTGTTCTTAACTCCGGCCTGTTCTGTTCTGTCCTCGAACTTTCCGTTTCCCTGATTGATGTACAATCTGTCGGTTTCGTAAGGTCCGGGAACGAATTTCGGGTCAACGATCACCTTGGTGTTCATGGCCCAATCAACGCGATGGTTCACCACATAGAGGTCGAGATCGTCATCGCGGTCGAGGTCGGCAAAGTAGGCCATGGTGCTGTGGCCATTTCCGGCAATCCCGAATTCTTTGGCTCGTTCAGTGAAAGTGGCATTTCCATTATTGATGTAGAGCAGATTTTCGCGTGTGGTCGGGTCTTCGGACATTCCGCTCATGCAAACGTAGATGTCGAGCAATCCATCGGCATTTACATCGGCCATGGTCACTCCGGTGGTCCATCCCGAAGTTCCGGCCACGCCAGCCGATTCGGTTATGTCCTCAAACTTCAACCCACCCTTGTTCAGATAGAGTTTGTTCAGTAATTGATTGGCGGTGAAATAAATATCAGGCAGCCCATCTCCGTTTATGTCTCCAACCGCCACGCCACCACCGTGATAGGCATAGGTGTAATTGAAATAATTGAATTCCGCACTTTCCTTTACGTTGTTTGAAAACCGGATGCCAGTAAGGTCAGGCCCTAGAATATCCAACGTTGTGGTTGCAAGGTCGGTCTCGGTCTGTGCGTCTGAAGGGTCTGGGGTGCAGCTGTTCAGCAAAACCACCGTCATTAGAGCGAAAAAATGGATGTTATTCATGGAACGAAATTAATGATCCGGTGGATCTTAATTCTCAAGAACACCTGTTGCGAATAGTGCAAAGTCATATTTCACGGGATCGATCGGGTCGAAGATCCGAAGCGCAATATCAAGTTCTTGCACCGCTTTCCAATCATTCTGTGTTCGTTTCAATATCCCCAGTTGGCGAGCTGTTCTTCCCGAATGAACATCTAAAGGGCACGAAAGCGCTGAGGTTGGAATCCGGTTCCAAAGGCCGAAATCAACTCCGCGGTCGTTGGGCCTCACCATCCAACGCAAGAACATGTTCATTCGCTTGGCGCTGGAACCCATCATCGGGTCGGCCACATGTTTCTGAGTGCGTTTCTGGTGCTGAATTTCAAAGAATATCCTCTTAAAATGGTGGATGGCGGTCATCATATCCATGTTCGTACCTGCTCCTTCTAAGAACACCTCCTCCAAAGTTGCATGGCGCGAATACAAGTGC
>CAMCFW010000312.1 GCA_945874195.1 Chryseobacterium gleum | reverse complement strand
GTCACCACTTTCCGTTACTTGAACGCTCTGCGAATTTCCGAGTCCGTTCGACCAGTTATAACCCAAGGCCGCACTAGAAGTCAGGGTCACGCTTTCTCCTTCACAGAAACTAAGATCCCCAGTAACTGTAACTGCTGGTGTTTCATCTGGAGACACCTCGACCTGAACCGCAGCAGATACGGATGAACAGCCCGAGCCAGCATTGCCATCGGTAACCCGTACCATGTATGTCCCTGGTGTGGAAATACTCAATTGTGGGCCTGTAGAACCATTAGACCACAGATAGGTGTATCCGGTTCCGACCGGTGCCATCAGTGTCAACGATTCGCCTTGGCAAAGAACAGTTGGTCCGTTGGTGGTGATGAACGCCTCTGGGGCCACACACACGTTTTCAATGATGGTCAGGTATTGATTTGCCGAAGGATTCTCAACCACCTGATGAATTCCTGAAGTTGGCCAATCAACCACCACGCTATCGATCTGTGTGTTCTGCGCAAGTCCGAAATAGCTGATCAACGAATTACAGATTCCATAGCTCTCCCCAGATCTTACCTCTCTGACCTGCATTCCCCAAGGGCCATACATTCTTACTTGTGCACCAATGGCGCTTCGATTTGAAATGGTTCCTTCAAGGTCAACGGCCAACCAGTTGTTGTCGTTTCCATCGTTCATCCATACGGCATCAGGAGTGCTGGATGGATTGGTATAAAGCGTACCGTAACTTCCGTAGATGTCCTGAAAACCATCGTGGTTGAGGTCACCGACAGCCAAAGAATAAAGACCGCTGGCTCCTAAAACCCCGTTAATCTTCGTGAAAGTGTTGTTGCCGTTGTTCTTGTAATAAGCATAGGTCGGTGTTCCCGAACCGGTGACAATGATGTCAACAAACATGTCGTTGTCAAAATCCCTCATAAGCCCTTGGATAGGAGTTGGCACGGTCATGTCCAATCCGCTACCGTTGAAAATATCGGTAAATACATTATTGGTGTTCAGGAGTAGCATGTTATCAACGTCATGATGAGTCATGAAGGCATCAAAATCGCCATCGTTGTCCATGTCTTGAAAATCGGTTGTCCAAGATTGAGCTCCGATGCGAAGTCCGTTGGCATTGGTAAAATCTTCTGCATAGTTGTTGTTCCCGTCATTCACAAATAGCTGATTGATCCTGCGCAGGTCGCTAGAGCTACTTACTGATTGACGACAATGTGTAATGTAAAGGTCAAGATCGCCATCAAGGTCAATATCCGTGAAAGTAGACCCATAGTTTCCAGAACCGTCCCAATTGCCTGTTGGGGTCATTTGAATAATGTTGTCTCCTGAGTAGGTGAAGCTACCTGAACCGTTATTGGCCCAAATTCCGCTCGGGCCCGTATCTCCACACGAAAAGAAGTCGAGGTCTCCATCTCCATCCATGTCCGCCAAATTCACGGTCTGAGTTGCCAATGAATAGGTCGGAAGTTCTGTGATGGTGTAAGCTGTTCCGTTGGCATTTGCCTTTGCATAGTCAGGTTGCCCACCGAACAGCCCGGAGAACACATCGCTATATCCATTGTCATCGGCATCTCCGACTGCAATTCCCCAAGCTTCACCGTTGTCCATTTCCTGACCCGTGTTCATGGCCACCCAAACGCCATTCATTTTTTGGAACTCAAATTTCAGGTCCTTGCCAGCGTCAAGGAGAACAAGGTCATCCAATCCGTCATTATTCACATCATTTACGGCCACGGTCAACCCGCTGTAATGGGTCGGGTCACCTAATTGAGATGCCTGATTAGTAAAAGAGATCTGCGCGGTGGCCTGATCTCCGAAGGTGCAACAGGCCATAGCTGCAATAAATGAGTTGAAAACGTGTTTCATATGGTTCTTTTTTTTTTGACTGGGTGAATAAGGTAAAGGCGGCTCAATGTACTATTTCGAACGATTCCTTGCGTCAGTGTTTCAATAAATTAATCCAGATCGTCCCAAAAGTTACAATTGAATCAGTCAATTTCTACCGGGGCGGTCATTGGTGATCAAGTTCTTCGTCAGCGCAGGTTTCAATCCTGATAAAAAATGCAACTTTGTGCTTGATAATTTAAAACTGCATTCATGACCCCCAAACAAATGTTCTTCGCCTTTAGTTTGCTGCTCCTTGTAAGCTGCGATGTTGAAGATTCTGGAGATGTCAATCAGGACAAGATATATGCCCATTACGAACTGTTCTATGATGAGAACAATGACAAGACCGTGGCCGTTGCAAGGTTCCGGTTCGGAGGCGCAACAGGAACATTACTTAAGTTGAACGAGAACGCTTCGGTGTCTTTCAACGGAGAGGAACTGGGTTACAACGAATGGTATTTGGGACACACGAAGGAAATGGCCGGATGGGTTGATTCCGGAACCTTCGTTTATCATGATCTAGACCATTTGATATTCACCAATACCATTCTATCGTTCGATTCGATCGGGTTTCCTGATGGATTTGACACCATAGTTAAAACACAGGCCAACACAATGGCTTGGAACGGAACTGCTCTTGGAGTGAACGATAATGTCGGTCTATTTGTGGGAAGTTGGACCTGGGGCGAAGATGCGCTTTACGTGCAATCGACCGATAACGCCACTGACATTGTTATAGGAACAGTTCAACTATCGAACGTTCCTGTCGGTCCTTCAACGCTTTTTATGGATCGTTGGACGCAGGTCCCTACTACTGAAGGAACAAGCGAAGGTGGTGTAGTCATTGGTAAATATAGAGCGACCAACAGGGTCGTACAGATCGTAAATTGAAAAAGACACTATTATTCATCATTGCGTGCGCTGGCTTTTCAGCATGCAAGAAAGAGGTTTCGAGCAAGATAGACCAGGACAAGATCTGGACCTATTACTTGTTGCATTATGATCAGAATACGGACTTGACACATGCCAGTGCCACATTTCGTTTCAGCAGTCAGAATGGCACAAGGCTCATGCTTTCTGACACGAGTAATGTGCTTGTGGACGGATCTGAGATGGTTTTTAATGAGCAGTTGGGTCTCTATGAGTTCGAATTCAGCGGAAAAAAGGATTCTGCCGAGTTTATTTGGACCGATCTTGATGGACTTGTGTTCAGGAACAAGGCCTTCCTTCGCGATGTGTCATATCCGGCAGTGTTAGCCGACACGCTCTTTCAGTCCGACAGTGTTAGCTATTTCGTGTGGGAAGGCGCAGCGCTCGACTCCTTCGAATCGATTCAATTGACAATTGATGGCTCGTCAAACACAGATGCCAGAATATTCAAGGCAGATACGGTTGGCGCCACCATGATCACCATCGATTCGTTGACACTTAAACTGATCACGGTTGGATCTGCCGGCCTGATACTTGAAAAATCTTATAGCCCACCATTGACCGAGCAGACCGCCAGAGGCGGATGGCGCATCGGCAAATACCGGGTGGCCGACAGAACCATTCAGGTGAAATGACACCAACTGAAAAAGGCTCCTGATAGGAGCCTTTTTCGTTCTTAGGAAGTTCAAGTTTTACTTGGCGGATGCTTGCT
>CAMCFW010000311.1 GCA_945874195.1 Chryseobacterium gleum | reverse complement strand
CTGACCATATTGGTGGTTTTACTTGCCATCACTGTGGCTTTTTATGGCGATAGCTCGCTGGGTGGGGCAAATCAGATGGCGCTTTTGTTCTCGGCCGGAGTGGCCGCTATCGTTGCCATTTTCAATGACATGAAATGGGATACGTTGTTTGACGGAGCAGTGTCAAGCATAAGTACCGCACTTCCCGCATTGATCATTCTCCTGATGATTGGTGCCTTGGCAGGAACATGGCTTCTGAGCGGAGTGGTACCGGCCATGATCTATTATGGATTAGAGATCTTGAATCCAACCATCTTTCTTTTCGCCACTTGCATTGTATGCTGTATCGTGTCCTTGGCAACAGGAAGCTCGTGGACAACTGCTGCTACTGTGGGTGTGGCTTTGATGGGCATAGGAAGGATTCTTGGTTTCAGTGATGGAATGATTGCAGGTGCCATTATTTCCGGAGCCTATTTCGGAGACAAGATGTCTCCGCTGTCAGACACTACGAATTTAGCACCCGCAATGGCCGGGACCGATCTCATCACCCATATAAAACACATGGTTTGGACAACTACTCCGGCCATCATTATAGCAGCCATAATGTATCTAGGTCTAGGTTTTATGTATGGAGAAGCCACCGATGTGCAAGGCGTGCAGTTATTGCAAAATGCGATCGCTTCCAAATTCAACATCAGCCCTTGGTTGTTTCTCATACCGGTTACGGTCATTGGATTGATAGTGAAAAAGGTTTCTGCCGTTCCTGCGCTTATGGTCGGAGCCATCTTAGGAGGTCTGTTTGCCGTCTTCATGCAACCACAGATTATCGAATCGTTGGCGGCAGCGGAAACCGGGTGGTTAAAGGCTTCCTATATGGTGGTGATCAATTCGATGACAACCGATGTTGCCATCGTTTCTGGAAATGCGGTAGCAGACGAACTGCTCACTTCAAGCGGAATGCAAGGAATGTTGGGAACAGTTTGGCTCATCATTTGTGCCATGATATTTGGAGGAATAATGGAAGCAAGTGGAATGTTGGAACGGATTGCACAAACGATACTTCATATGGCCAAAAGCACTGGCTCGCTGATCGCGTCTACTGCGGGCACGTGTTTGGTGTTCAATATCACAGCTTCCGATCAATATCTGGCCATTGTGGTGCCTGGTCGCATGTTTGCCAATGAATTTGAACGTAGAGGGCTAGCGCCAGAAAATCTCAGTAGAACGTTGGAGGACAGCGGAACGGTGACGTCAGCCTTGGTTCCATGGAATACCTGCGGGGCATATCATTCCGGAGTTTTGGGGGTGGCAACCGGAACCTATCTTCCCTTTGCCTTTTTCAATATCATCAGTCCGTTGATGTCAGTTCTATTCGGTTACATGGGCTGGAAGGTGACCCCTTTGAAAAAGAAGGAATAACCCGAGAATGACCCTGCTTACTCTGCCACGTTGATCTTCAGACAGAAGTAGCAGACCTTACCATCAACATCCTGAAAGCAATAGTCGAGTGCATTGCCCGACTTTTTCTTCATATCGATGAGGCCTAGACCGGCACCGCCTTTGGTTGAGAATTTGACCACGGTCTGTTTCATGATGACGCCATAGAGAAATTTGATCTCTTCGTCATTCAAACTATTGATCTTTCTCAGTTTGTCTTCCAGCAGTTCCTTTTCGTCAACCGCTATCAAATTGCCTATGGTGATGGACAAGAACCCGTTGTTCTTTGCAACCAGAAAATGAGGTTGAATTTGATAGGGGTCTCCCTTTGCCTGATACGAGTGAAGTTGAAGATTCTGAAGTGTCTCTATGGCAATGTTGACGACCCTTCTCTTTTTCTGTTTTGGAACTCCGATAGTGTCCAGAATTGTCTCTATCTCAGGCAGTGTACCAAGCACAACCTGTTTGTCAACCGCTCCTGCATATTCATACAGAACGACATCGTCCTTAGCCAGGGCATATTTATCGATAACCTTAGTCATTCACGGCACTGATTAAAACATCAGGACACTTTTTTCCAAATTTCAACGCACATTATTACGCGTTGGGCCTTATTTGGTTACCAACTTGCTCATCCTTCTGCTTATGGTGGTTCGATCGGTCGACAATGAAAACACATACATGCCCTCCGCCACTTCTGGCACATCGACCTCCAAATAATGCAATCCAGACCTTAATCGACCGAATTCTTTGTCTATCAATATTTTTCCCGAAAGATCGGTCAGGCGTATGCGGACCTTACCTTCTTCGAATGTGTTGAATTGTATTACAAATCGGTCTTCGAAAGGATTCGGATAAGCACTCAAAATGACGGCATCTTCCGGCAATTCACTTATTCCTATGCTCGTTGGATTGAACAAGGGTGCCAACGGAGGATAGTTTCCAGCAGGTGCAGGGGCTGATGCTTGGCTCAGATGGTTGTCGCCATCGTTCGTATACCAGCCCTCATCCCAAGCGGCTGTGAAGGTTGGTGAGGTGATATCCGTTACATAGAACCAGTCGGATTGTGCTGCGTTTTGGGTAAGATCGAGGACCAAATAGCCCTTTTTCGCAAGTTCGATATACTTGATATGCGGGTTGGCCAGTTGAATGATGCTCTGTCCCACACTTATCGGACTGCTGGTGGTTGAAATACTCGTTACCACGAATTCAACACCAACGCTTCCAGCTCCTGTGCTTGCCACATAGTTGTCACCGGGAAGATCGTTTGCCCAAGATGTGTGGATGTCTCCGGTAAGTACCACTGTATTATCGATTCCGTTTGTGGTAAGATGTCCGTAAAGGCTGTCGCGTTCGGCAGGGTAACCATCCCATTGGTCGTCATTTACCGGAATGCCGAACACGGTCAGCGGGGCAACCATCACCTGTTGGCCCAAGAGTTTCCATTTTGCCGTGGTGGCAGATAGATTATCATATAGCCAATGTCGCTGTTCATAGCCCAGCATGCTGCGTTCGTCATCGTTGCCAGTGCCTTGCTCATCTCGGTCGTAAAGCCGTGTGTCCAACATGTTCAGGTCGGCCAGGCTTCCGAAGGTGAAATTACGGTATTCACGTTCTGGATCGTTCGGATCGGGTTGACGAATGGGGAGCCATTCCATGTTGGCCTGCACGCCATATGCCTTGCGGTCCACCCACAGTCCTTCGCTTCCTTCCGTGTGGTTCTCAGCACCACCACTGTATGAGTTATTGGCCGTTTCGTGGTCGTCCCAAACGCAGATGAACGGGTATTGCTGATGGGCATCGCGCAGGTCCTTGTCCAATTTGTAGTGAGAGTAACGTGTTCGGTAATCGCTCAGGGTTATGATCTCATTTGCAGGCTCAACGACCCTGTCTTCCATTCCTGCAGAAATTCCACCGGTAGCGTATTCGTAGATGTAATCGCCAAGGTGAAGAATGCAATCCATATCATTACGGTTCACCATGTCGCGGTAGGCGTGGTAGTATCCGTTCTCGTAGCTTTGGCACGAAACCACTCCGAATCTCAGGTGGTCGACCCCACCAACCGGGGCGGTTCGGGTTCTTCCGATCAGCGAATGATGGCCGTCATGTT
>CAMCFW010000310.1 GCA_945874195.1 Chryseobacterium gleum | reverse complement strand
TCTTTAGGCGTTCTGACAGCTCCTGCAGCATGTCCGAACGGAGTTGGAACTGCACAAGTTTGGTGCGGTAGCAATATTGGATCAACTGCAGCCAATCCTTATAGCTATCAACTCAACTGTTCGGGCGGAGGAGATATGTCAACGTTCGTTCCAGAAGTTTGGTACAGTTTCACTCCGCAAGGAAATTCGATAGATATTTCGGTTAGCGGTTTGAGTAATCCTTCTATTGGCCTGTGGTCGGGCAATTGCTCTGGTCTTGCAGGAATCGGTTGCGCCAACGGAACTGGAACTGCAAACTTGGCCGTAGAGCCAGTTATTCCTGGCAATACGTATTACTTGCAGGTTTCTGGAGGAAGCGTGGCGAACTGGACAACACACAATTTGTAAGACGATAGCGGCAACCGAATTATTTTGGAAACAAGCTTTCGTGTTTGTACATTCGAGAAGCTAGCATTGATTAGAATTCGCAGATTTGCAACTTGCCGTTAACCCAAACTATAGCCCTAGAATTTGGACGTATTGGCATTTGGCAAATTGATGTATCTGAACCTGAGTTGTATGCTTCAGATGCCGATTAGTAGAAGTTGAGCATGGTGGAAAGATTGATTTGACAATGAACCACATTTCACCAGATAGCTTCCCGCTACGAGCGGAAGTTGAAGAGGTAGACCTATGGCATGTAACGTTTGAAACACCGTCCTTCCCTCCATCGAGTGTATTGTCACGATCATCTTTTCGCCTTCATGCCCTGGCCATTTTAGAGTGATTGAACCTGAGTTCGGATTGGGATAGACGCTCAAGTAGACATAGTCTCCTGGCTCATCTGCCGAGGTACAAAGCTGAGGCACGACCAGAACAGAATCCGCCACCGCACATTCATCGCTGTTGAAAACAGTCACGCCAAGCCATTGTGGCGTTTCGGATTCTACAGTATAGTTAGCTATCGGCATATCCGAACCATCCCACCAAAGCACCTCATCGAAAGATGCTGACAGTGAAAGTTGGGCGGTAACACCAATGCATAGTTCATTGGATGGGTCCATCACAATGGAGAACTGCGGTTGGAATGCTTCAAAGGCTGACACCATCACGGTATCTGATACGCCAGGGCAACCAAAAGCGTCTATTACCTCGGCAAACACAGTAAGTTGACCAACATCGGGTGGAAAAAAGGTAAGTTGAGGACCCGTGGCCCCGTTGTTCCAATGGACAGTCAGACCACCTTCATCCAACTGGAACGGCAATGGTCCAGAACCGCACACTAATGTTCCCAATTGAGCAATGACCGTTGGGCTGGGCGGGATACAGAAACGCGCAAGAAAACCATCGTAAAGACCCCCAGAATAATCCTGTACTTCTGCGTTCAACGTGGCAATGCCTTCAGTGCTTTTGGTCATGCCGGCAATAACTACATGTCCGCTGTTGCTATCATAAGCGAGATTATTGGCAAATTCTGTGCTTGGCCCACCAATGTAGGTTCCCCATTGGAGACCGCCATCGACCGAAAACCTCATCACCAATGCGTCATACTCACCTGCAGGCTGTATCTGGTAGGCATCGGGTGTAGTGACTTGAAAAAAACTCTCTGATCGACCTGCAATCAGCAGTTCACCATCCGTGGTTTCCTGCACCGTGGTCAGATAATCCACCCCTTCTCCACCCACATAGGTGCCCCACGCTCTTTGACCATCAGTGGAAAATCGGGCAAGAAAACCATCGTCCACACTCGCAGGCTGCGTCTGATAACCCGAAAAAGAGGCAATCCCATTCGGGCTTTCCGTGTTGCCAACTACGACTACCGAGCCATCGGCACATACCTCTAGGGAGGTTGACCGGTCGCTGCCCGTACCTCCCAGATAAGTGCCCCAAAGTTGTTGTGCGAACGGACTGTATTTCACGAGAAATGCATCAAGCCCTCCACCATTATTGGGTTGATGTGTGTCAGGTGTGCCGATTCCGCTGATACCCGAGGTTTCGCCCGACACGAAGATATTGCCCGATGCATCGCTCCCGATTCCCCAACCTTCATCGAAGGTTCCGCCCAGATAGGTTCCCCAAAGCTGATAACCATCAGGAGAAAACTTTGCAATGAATGCATTCTCATTACCGGGAAGAAAGGTGAGGTCGGTGGAGATGCCGTTGGTGCTTTTTGTATGACCGGTCATCAGCAGGTTCCCTTGGATATCCACATCCAATTGAGCAATGAAATCGTGTTCATTGCCACCGAAGTATGTGGCCCAAAGGAGATTGCCATTGGAGGCAAATTTTGCCAAAAGTCCATCATCTGGGCTGGCCAAAGCTTGCTGGTGTGTTCCCTCAGTGGCCATGCCTGCACTGAACGAACTGCCCGACAGATATATATCTCCGGTAGTGTAATCTCTAGTCATTCCGTAGCAACGGTCGGCCGACTGCCCACCGAAATATGTTCCAAACAATTTTTGTCCTTGCGGAGAATATTTATGGAGGAAACAGTTCTGAAACCCGATAAGGGTGCCTTGATATGCGCCCGATGTAGCAATGGTATTTAGGCTTGTGGTGAATCCGCTGACATAGATGTTGCCCTCGTCATCGAGTTCTACCTGCCTGAGTTCATCCATTCCCGACCCGCCAACGTAGGTGGACCAAAGCAAGTGTGGCAAAGGATCTATGACCAATTGATGTCCTTCTGGCCAGGTGTCGGTCATTCTGAAAGCTATGGATACGCCATCTTCCGACAATATTGGTAGAACTTCGACCGATTTTTGAATGTCTCCCTTTTTGAGGAAGCTGAGGGGTATTCTTTCCATCACCGTTCCAAAGTTTGTGGTATAGGCCAATTCGCCCATGTCCGAAACACTCATCGGGCCGAGAGGCCCGCTAAATTTCAACTGCACTCTGCTAAGAGCATCATTGTCTTTACAGATGATATCATATTTGAAAGTCTTGCCTTTCGAGACGAACCGAATATCTACACCTTCAAATACCTGATGGTAAATGACTGTGTCCATCACCTCAGACATGAATTTCTTGCCATTTTCACTGTAGTGTGTATTTCGGAATAGTGGTGAGGTGCTCGAAATGGTAGGGCAGGGATTAGCTCCCTCAAAGGTCACATCAATGCGATGGTATTTGAGTCTAAATCCAATTTCTCCCATTGGGTCATCTGATTCTGAGATATTTTGAAATTGATAAGAAAAACCTCCGCTAGTGAGTATAACTGAGTATGCTTCAGCGACATGAACGAAGTGTACATCAGGTCTCGCATGTCCCTCGTCATCAAGCACCTGACCGGCATTTCTTTCAAAGCAGTGCCCCACATGAAATGTTGTGAGCAAAGTTGTCAGAACCAATGCTACAATCAATGATTTTGAGTACAATTGTAAATACTATGTGAATCACAAAGCTAGCCTGAAATACTCATTAAGTTGCCCATCCAGTGAGATTGAGAAGCGCACATACGCTCAAACATGTTGTCCGGATTCTTTTGATTCTATTCTGGATCGCCTTAGAGGATGCACGAGCATGCTCCCCATGGTCGGACATGTCTGCGACCTGGTCGGTGG
>CAMCFW010000309.1 GCA_945874195.1 Chryseobacterium gleum | reverse complement strand
AGCGATTTTCAATGTTGTTGTAATAGACCGGAACCGAGATCACGTTAAGCAGCCAACTGATCTTAGGAGTAAAATAGCGCCACTGGTTGAGAAAGTAATTGTGTCTTCTCAGCTTCGGAATCTGATCGAGGGACGACATGATGTAATCTTGTCCCTTTAAAAACACGCGGATAAAATGGTGGTCGTTGAAAAGGTCTCCTGAAAAATCGACCCTATCTGTGCGGTAATAGCTGCCTTTTTTCAATTCCAGAAACTGTTTCACCACTTCGATCGATAGTATGATATCAGGATTCATGCTCAGTATGAATTTGCCTTTTGATCTTCGAATTCCGGCATTCTTGCCAAGATACTCCATGACCGGAACGTCTTTTCTGATACCCTCTGGCACCAACTGCCGATGGACTTCACTGAACACAGTGATCAGCCTTATACTGACCATTCGGTTGCTACCGGGCCATTCAATGAATTCTTCAATCGGCTTTTCAGCATCAAGCGGATTGTAATTGACGAAGATGATCTCAGACTGAATTGAGAGTTCATTCAACCGCTCGAAAGTATTGGAAACGCAGCGTTGAAGGCGCAGACGGAAATCGCCTCCGTAATTGTCGTTACGGCCAACCATAACGATAGATAAGTAAGGTTCAACCATCCGACCCATCATTTATTGTGATCTCAGGAAGGTCGTGCCCACCAAGTCCCCATTCGTCATCATTTAAATATCTTTCAACGGGCTGGTCTTCTCTCACAACCTTGGCAATTTCCTTTAGCAATTGGTAGGTTTGGGCAAACCTCGCATCATTCGCCATGTCGTTCCAACTGTATCGTCTTTCATGATGCTGGTGCAGGATTGGTCGGTCGAAGACCACATCCTTGACCTGCGAATGTGCAAGCATGGTGAAAATGGCATCGGTGTGCACTGCGCTGAATACGTATTCGGAATAACCTTTCAACCGAAGCCAGTGGCTTCTATGCATGAGCATGAAATCACCCGAATTCAAGCAATGTGCCACCTGGTCACCATTATCGTATATCACGCTGATGCTGAATCGATTGCAGAAGCCACTGTTTCTAAGTTTCCAGAATTCCCACTGTAGCCTAAGATTGTTTCGAAACATGAAATACTGATATTGAAGTTCCTTGTTCAATCCTGGCCTGAATTCATACATGCGACCTTTCAAGGACACGAATGAACCTGCCTGGATCATTTGAGTCTCGGTTGAAGTTATTCCTGCTTCAAAATCGAGGCGATTGGCGCGGTAGTATGCCATCTTCTCAAGCCTGTTGGCGGCAATCAACCGAAAGATGGAACGATGGACCATGATGTCTGCGTTGATGCACAGAACATACTCGCCCATGGCCCTACGGACACCTACATTCTTGGCAAGAAATTCGAACATTGGCACCGGATCGCGAAGGTTCTGATCCAGATAGTGTTGGTGATGCTCGGCCGATACTTCGAGAATGCGGCAACTGACATACTTGAGGCCTGCTTGCCAATCGATCTGTTCCTGAATTGGTGGATTTTCCTTAATCGGATTCCAATTCACCAGAACGAATTCTGAACGGATACGGAAGTGTTCCAACCATCGTGTGTTCCAATCTAGGCCACGTTGAAGACGTTGGGTAAAATCGCCTCCGTAATTATCGTTACGAACCGCAATTACAATGGAGAGAACTGGGTTTGTCGACACTGGGAAAAAATTGAAAGCCGAAGATAACCAGAGTTATCTCATTGCGGTAGTGTCGGCTTTTATCTGCGCCCGCTCGAGTTCTGTGGTGATAAGTTCATGAAGGTAATCCGCATAGAACAAATGACCTGAATCGTTGAAATGGCCGTCTTCGGCCCTATACATATCTATGGTCATTTGTGGTTCATGATATGGTATATCATCAAATAAGTTCTTGACACTGGCAACTCCGTCAAGTCGGTCTTCTTTCAATTCTGGAATCACCGAAACGATAAGAGGAATGTTCAACTGTCGGCATTGGTCAATCATCTGCCGTATCTGACGGTTTGACACGGGCTCATCAGAAGGCTTTTCTGGAAATTTGAGTTCCATACCCAATAAACCAAGGTTGAAAAAAATGCTCCAGAGCCTCGTAGCAATGGCTGAACCATGGGCTATTCGACCAAGCAAATCATTGCGTGGGATCAGCAGATACTTGAGGATGTTTTTATAAGCGGCTTCCGCATCTTGCAACTGGTCACCGTCCTGAAATGACATGAGATTTCCTGCGTTTGTGGAAAAATGAATCGGTATCCCTTCAATTGGGGTACGCTCAAAAAAATCCACATCATTCCCAATGAAAAAATTGACCACCACAACATGGGGCTTCAATTCATTACCGTAAACCTCAAGCACTTTCTTGTATTGCGGAACATCTGCGCCACTGATTCCCGTATTGTAAACCGCCATTCCCCGCGAAAGCAGGATATTCGCAAAACTCAAGGTTTTGTTGGACGTGGAATGACCCCATGTGAACGAATCGCCAAGAAGCAGGACCCGTGGCCTACCACCTACCATGGTATCGAACGGAATGCTGTAGAATCCGTGTTCATTGATCGGGTGGTCAAGATAATGGGCCACGCATGAATTGAAGCCTTCTGATTCGCCAGCTCGAAAATTTCCAATTAAGGCTTTAAGTGGACCTTGCACATTTTCATGGTCCTCATAAACCAGCCGGACCTCCGCAACCACCGAAACGGAAGAATTTTGTGATAACCGCCTCTTCTTCTGCAACAGACCCTGATCACTCAACACTGACGAACGAGAAGTTGCTTCAATCGAAGTATCAACCACGAACAATCCGTTCCTGTCAGCTCTGAAACCGGGAATTTCGTGAAGCTCATCAACCACGGTTACCCACTTGTTGTATCGTAATTGACCCGGAACAACACCTGTCATTCGCATCACAAACTCAGCAAGCAAGATCGAAACGACCGTGACAGACAGAAACAGCATCAGGTTCATCCACGTGATTTCGTTTCTGATCGGCTTCCTTAAAGCCATGACCAACAGACTTAGCAGAATGGGAATTCCGATCAAGATCGACCTAGACAGGTAATAAATGACCCATGCAATGTTTGGATAGTACTTTGCCAATTCGGATGCATTGGCACGCAGTAGATATGGGAGCTCAATACCATTGACGGATGGCACTGAAAGCAAATTGAGCAGGACCGAAAAGTACATAGCAGTTAACAATACTGACATGATCAGCATGGCATATTGCCAGATCGGTATGATTCGGTAATTCAACTTGGTGAACCTATTTTCGGATGCAAAGATGACATCTCGGGATGGTAATTCAGGACATTTGTGAAGTAGGACACATGTATTTTGTCATTTATGACCAAGGCATCATTTAGTTATCTTCATTTCCTGTCCATATACCGACATAAGATATTGTTCTGAAATTCGCTCTTGCGCCCGTTCGGGGTCCAACGGACGTTCCACCACAAATACATCTACTGAATCTATTTGGGCAAGTAAAGGAATCTCCAACTGCCAGCGTTTCCATTGAGTTCGCACTGCAGCGGAATCGAGT
>CAMCFW010000308.1 GCA_945874195.1 Chryseobacterium gleum | reverse complement strand
CATCACGTTCATATCCTCCGTGTCGGCATAGATGTTATCGCCCAGCCAGATCCATAGTTCGGGGTTCATGGCGATCACGGAGTTCCAAATGAACTGTTCGCCCATCTGATGACCGCACGAACCGAATGCGATCCTTTCGATCGGCTTTTGCGCCAACAGCTGAATAGAAAACCAGAGGACAAAAAGTGGAACAAGAAGGTGCTTCATAACTGACGAATGGAATTAATTGTCTAGGTTGAACTCGATTTTCAAAGAACATGAAAAAACTACTACACGCGGCACTTCTTCTTCTAGCGCATTCTGCATTTGCGCAATTCGCCATTGGACATCGCACCATCACCTACAACGATCCTTCGCGAAACAACAGGGCCATTGCCTGCGAAGTGTATTATCCAGGCGCTTCAAGCGGAGATAATGTGGCTGTTGCCACAGGAGAATTTCCGTTGGTGGTTGTCGGACATGGCTTCTCCATGGCCGTGTCGGCATATCAGAACTGGTGGGAAGAGTTTGTGCCCGATGGATACATCTTGGTGCTGCCAACTACCGAAGGTGGCCTGTTCACAGTGAGCCATGGTAATTTCGGCCTCGATCTGGCCTTTGTGGCCACGCAGATGCAGGCGTCAAATTCAAATATTGCTTCTCCATTCTTTGGAAAAGTAAAACCGAGAACCGCACTGATGGGGCACAGCATGGGAGGCGGAGCAACCATTTTGGCCGCTGCCAATAATACTTCCATTGACTGCATTGTGGGCCTTGCACCGGCAGAGACCAACCCATCGGCTGCGGCCGCTGGAGCAAACGTGAGCGTGCCAGCCCTGATCCTTTATGGAACCGAGGACCAAGTGACCCCAGAAGCTAGCCATTCTCTTTTGATCTATAACGGCTTGGCTTCATCATGTAAGTACTATGCACGGCTTGACGAAGGCGCACACTGCTTTTATGCCAATTACAACATTTTTTGCGCCACAGGCGAAATGAACATTGGCACATTGTCGCGCGAAGAACAGCAGGCTTTGAGCTATTCTATTGTTGGTCCTTGGTTCGCTTATTTTCTGAAAGATGAGTGCACAGCGTATTCTGCCTTTGAAACAGAATTCTCAACCAACGTTCAATTGGGGCCGAATTTGGAAAGCTGTGCGGTGGATGCACCTGTGATAAGCGATAACAGTGGAACGCTGGAAAGCGACCAACAGGCCAACTACCAATGGTATTTGGACGGGAATGAAATTCCGAACGCGGATCAACAGACCTACTCCTACACGCTATCAGGCACGTATCAGATGGGAACTATTATTCTGGGCAACTGCCCTACCTTTTCGAACGAGATCGTAGTTCAAATAACTGGTATCGAAGAGCCAGAGGTGCGCATCGAGTTGGTGGCAAACCAAGTTCTGATACGATCACAGGTTGTACTGCATGACGTTACGGTAGAATGGTTTGATCTTTCCGGTAGGGTCATGCAAACCACAAACGTGCCTTCTGTTTTAGGTGATGGCAGCTTCAATCTATCGAAACCGAGCCAGGATGGAATTAAATTACTTCGATTGAGAAGCGAGGAAGTTTCGAGAGTGTGGAAGGTGTACTGATCACAGTTTCACAAACTGCTCAACGTCCTTCTTGGTTATGGTCTTTCCCGAAAGGATGATGAGACGCTCCACCACGTTTCTAAGTTCGCGAATGTTGCCGGTCCAGTTGTAATCCTGCAATTCCTTCATCACATCTGGGTCGAGCGATTTTTTGGCCACACCCTGCTCATCGCAGATCATTTCCAGAAAGTGGTTCACCAATAATGGAATATCGTCCTTGCGGTCATTCAAAGACGGGACTTTGATGAGAATGACACTCAGGCGGTGATAGAGATCTTCTCTGAAATTTCCCTCGTTAATTTCCTTTCTAAGGTCCTTGTTGGTGGCGGCAATTACCCGTACGTCCACTTGGATCTCCTTTTCTCCTCCAACACGCATGATCTTCCCCTCTTGCAGGGCTCGTAGAACTTTTGCCTGTGCCGACAGACTCATGTCACCGATCTCGTCCAGAAAAAGTGTTCCGCCCGTAGCGGTTTCAAAGTTTCCCTTCTTCTGTTTGATGGCCGAGGTGAAGGCTCCCTTTTCGTGCCCGAACAGTTCGCTCTCGATCAACTCTGAAGGAATGGCCGCGCAGTTCACCTCTACCAGGGCATTCTCCGATCGTTCACTTTTCTCGTGAATGGCACGGGCCACCAGTTCTTTTCCGGTGCCGTTGGGTCCGGTCACCAGCACACGGGCATCGGTCGGAGCCACTTTTTCAATCATTTCGCGAACCTTATTGATGCTCTCAGATTGTCCGATCATCTCGTAACTCCTACTCACTTTCTTACGCAACTTCTTGGTCTCTGCAACCAGATCGCCACGGTCTAACGCATTTCTAACTGAGACCAACAAACGGTTCAGATCCAGCGGTTTGGGTATGTAATCATAAGCCCCCTGTTTAAGTGCATCAACGGCAGTTTCAATGTTTCCGTGTCCGGAGATCATGACCACCGGAGTGTCGGGTGCCAACAGAAGCAGCCGCTCCAATACTTCAATACCATCCATCTTCGGCATCTTGATATCGCACAGAATGACATCATATTTATTGGTCTTCACCCGCACCACGCCTTGCAGACCGTCTTCTGCCTCGTCCACCTGAAATTTCTCGTATTCGAGAATCTCACGTATCGCGTTTCTTATGCTTTTCTCGTCATCAATGATCAGGATCTTCGCCATTATTGAGGTACTAGGAATTGGGTGTTAGGTTTTAAGAGTTCCGAAATTAAGGTTTTCACGCTTCGAGCTTTTCAAATTCGGTTTTCCATTACCCGATGAAGCACTCCCTCCTTGAGGGCATAGCTGGAAAGAACCACTCTTCCGAGACCGGCACGGTCTATCAGCCATTGCACCATATAAGAAGCCAAATGGATGGTATCAACGCGCATCTCAACCAGACCGGGAATGGTCTTTCTGGTCTTATGATCAGCAAATAGCAATTTTTCGTGAAGCGATCTCAACTCATCCACATCGAATTCATCTAGAATGACTGAGCTTGCCAGGTCGTTCTTTCCTTTTTCGGCCCATATCATCTCAATGAAGCTGTCGAAACTGCCCGAAGATCCGATGAGGGTCCGCACACCATGGCTTCTGCAACTGTCCAAGAGGTCAGAAAGCTGTTCCGAAAACAGACGATCAAGATTTTCAAGGTCCTGATCTGTTATCGGGTCCGAGGGTTCGAGCATTTGCATAACGCGCGAAATGCCCAATCGGTAACTTTTCATCCAGAGTATGCCACCATCGTTGGCAATGATGAATTCGGTGCTACCTCCACCAATGTCCATGACCAGCATCGGTTCTTGCCCGAAGGGAATGGCAAGGTTGACGCCCTCATAGATCAGCCGGGCCTCTTCCAAGCCATCGATGACTGATATATCAAGACCCAACTCCGACTTTACTTCCCGTACAAAATCGGCACCGTTAGACGTGCTGCGGATACCCGATGTGGCGAATGCGAGGGTCCTATCGCATTGATGATTGGAAATGATGGTCTGAT
>CAMCFW010000307.1 GCA_945874195.1 Chryseobacterium gleum | reverse complement strand
ACAGTGACGCTAAGGTTTTGACCAATGAAACAGAAAAGGGGCCTCATCGTCCCCTTTTCTGTTGTAGAAAAACGTGTAAGATCAATCTTTTTTCTTCTCCGCTTTTGGTTTCTTCACCATAATTGAAAGCTCTTCTGCGTCTTTGGCGTGTTTCACCTCCAACACATCACCTTCCGCTACCGAATTACCGATGATGGCCTCTGCCAATGGGTCTTCCAAGTATTTTTGAATGGCGCGGGCCAACGGGCGAGCACCGAAGTTCGGATCATAACCCTTTTCTGAAAGGAATTCTTTTGCGGAATCTGCTAATTCTATCTTGTAACCAACCTCTTCAATTCGCTTGAACACACTCTTCAGTTCAAGATCAATGATCTTGTGAAGATCATCCTTGGTCAATTGATTGAATAGCACCACGTCATCAATTCTGTTCAAAAATTCTGGAGCAAACGCCTTCTTCAATGCTTTTTCAATCACCCCCCTCGAATGTTCTTCTGAAGCAGTGGTCTTCGCACTGGTTGCAAAACCAACGCCTTGTCCGAAGTCCTGCAACTGACGTGAGCCGATGTTCGAAGTCATGATGACGATCGTATTCTTGAAGTCGATCTTTCGACCCAATGAATCCGTCATCATTCCATCATCCAAAGCCTGCAACAGCAAGTTGAACACATCCGGATGCGCTTTCTCAATCTCATCCAACAACACGACCGAATAAGGCTTCCTGCGGACCTTTTCGGTCAGTTGTCCTCCTTCTTCATATCCAACAGATCCCGGAGGCGCACCCACCAATCGCGAAATGGCGAATTTCTCCATGTACTCGCTCATGTCTATTCGGATAAGCGAATCGTCTGAATCGAACAGATATTGAGACAATACCTTGGCCAACTCGGTCTTTCCAACTCCAGTGGGTCCTAAAAAGATAAAACTACCTATCGGTTTGTTCGGATCCTTCAATCCGGCACGGTTACGCTGAATGGCCCTCACCACTTTTTTGATGGCAGCATCTTGTCCAATGACCTTGCCTTTCAGCATTTCGTCCATTTTCTGAAGCTTCTGTCCTTCGTTCTGCGCAACACGATGAACAGGGATTCCGGTCATCATCGATACCACTTCAGCAACATGCTCTTCGGTAACCGTTTCGCGGTTTTCCTTCGTGTCCTCTTCCCACTTGTTCTTTTCTCGCTCCAATTCCTCTTGAAGTCTACGCTCCTTGTCCCGCAGGTTGGCTGCCTCCTCATATTTTTGGCTACGCACAACGCGGTTCTTTTCCTCCTTCACCTCATCAACTTTCCTTTCCAGCTCTACAATGGCCTCTGGAACGTGGATGTTTGTGATATGCACTCTCGAACCCACTTCGTCCAAGGCATCAATGGCCTTGTCCGGAAGAAACCGGTCGGTCATATACCTGTTGGTCAGGGTCACGCAGGCGATTATTGCCTCATCTGTGTAATTCACATTATGATGCTCCTCATACTTGCCTTTGATGTTGTTCAGAATTTCAATTGTCTCCTCAACCGTGGTCGGGTCAACGATCACTTTCTGGAAACGCCTTTCAAGTGCACCGTCCTTTTCAATATGCTGGCGGTATTCGTCAAGTGTGGTAGCGCCAATACACTGAACCTCTCCCCGGGCCAAGGCCGGTTTAAACATATTCGAAGCATCCATCGAACCAGACGCCCCACCTGCACCAACAATGGTATGGATCTCGTCAATGAAAAGGATCACGTCCGGAGACTTCTCCAGTTCATTCATCACGGCTTTCATGCGTTCTTCAAACTGACCACGGTATTTGGTGCCCGCCACCAACGAGGCCAAATCCAAAGTCACCACTCGTTTTCCGAACAGCACGCGCGACACTTTGCGCTGGATGATCCTCAATGCGAGCCCCTCGGCAATGGCCGACTTACCAACACCCGGCTCACCGATCAGTATCGGGTTGTTCTTTTTTCTTCTGCTCAAGATCTGAGAAACTCGCTCAATCTCTTTCTCTCGGCCCACCACTGGGTCAAGTTTTCCATCCTCTCCAGCTTTGGTCAGGTCTCTTCCAAAATTGTCCAGAACCGGGGTCTTTGATTTCGGATCAACAGGTTTTCTCACTTGACTTCCTGCACTGAAAGCGTCAGCATCATCATCGTCTTCTGCAGGCTGGTCGTGCTTGGCCTTCGGGTGTAAACTCGTGTCTTCCGAACCTGAAAGTATCTCTACCTCCTCGCGCACCGCTTCATAATCTACTCCCATCTTCTTCATGCTTCTTGTAACTACGTTGTCTAGGTCTTTCAAAATGGCCAGTAGCAGATGCTCTGTGCCAATGGTCAATGTTCGGAATACTTTGGCTTCCAAATACGTGATCTTCAAGGCTTTTTCGGCCTGTTTTATCAACGGAATGTTTCCCAGATTGGTCTTCTTGGCTGTTTTTCCTGTGTGGGTGGCAGTCTCAATCTCTTTCCGAAGGGCTTGAATATCGACCCCTAGATCGGTCAGAATTCTGATAGCAGTTCCTTCACCTTCACGAATGATGCCCAAAAGCAGATGTTCTGTTCCTATATAATCGTGACCGAGTCGCAAAGCCTCTTCGCGACTGAAACTGATCACATCCTTAACTCTAGCTGAGAATTTGGCGTCCATAGTTGTGTTTGCAAATATCGTGGTAATGTCTGAATCAATGCTTAAACACCAGATCATTCCTTCATGTTCAAAGTTACCCGCCCACCAACCGGACCATGTTTGAACCGACCGTTTTTATCAACAGAAATCTGTTAGTAATAAGTGACTTATTAAAGCGCTGAAAGGCGCGCCATCCTTGGCTAATAGATTAAATTCGTGAACAAATTCCAAGTCCGGAAATCCATTTCGGGCGGGTCGAAAAAACAAACGATTTATTATGGCAGACGGAGAGAGGATCATACCTATTAATATTGAAGATGAAATGAAGACGGCCTACATCGATTATTCGATGTCGGTTATTGTTTCGAGAGCACTTCCTGATGTAAGGGACGGATTAAAGCCCGTGCACAGAAGGGTGCTATATGGCATGCTTGACCTTGGGGTTAGGGCCAGCAGCGGTTATAAAAAGTCTGCTAGAATTGTTGGAGAGGTACTTGGAAAGTATCACCCACATGGTGACACCTCAGTGTATGATGCCATGGTGCGTATGGCTCAAGTATGGTCGCTTCGTTATCCATTGGTTGACGGACAAGGAAACTTTGGTTCGGTAGACGGTGACAGCCCAGCTGCCATGCGATATACCGAGGCGCGATTGAAAAGAATAGCGGAGGAATTACTTGCCGACATCGATAAGGATACGGTTGATTTTACCTTCAACTTTGACGATACCCTGCAAGAACCCACGGTTCTTCCTTCAAGAATCCCCAATCTTCTGGTAAACGGTGCATCTGGCATTGCAGTCGGCATGGCCACCAATATGGCCCCACACAACCTTACCGAGGTCGTAAACGGAACCATTGCCTACATCGACAACCGCGACATTACCATTGCTGAGTTGATGGAACACGTCAAGGCACCCGATTTTCCCACTGGTGGTTCCATTTATGGTTACGATGGCGTTATCGAAGCTTTCGACACAGGTCGC
>CAMCFW010000306.1 GCA_945874195.1 Chryseobacterium gleum | reverse complement strand
TCATCGCGGCCATTCTTACTGTGGTGGGTTACTCCATCAACGACACCGTGGTGGTGTTCGACCGTATCAGGGAGTTCCAAGCCGAACATGCGGCCACGCGCCATAAGTTGAAGGACGTGATTAATCAGGCACTGAACGACACATTGAGTCGTACGTTGCTAACAGGTGTCACCTCAGCAATGGTACTTCTGGTATTGTTCTTTTTCGGTGGAGAAACACTCAAGGGATTCTGCTTCGCACTGTTTGCAGGCCTTTTGGTCGGAACTTATTCTTCGGTGTTCATCGCTACTCCGATCATGATGGAGTTCACCAAAGAAGAACCCACAATAGATAAAAAGAAAAAGTGATTGAAAGGCTTCGTTAAAACGGAGCCTTTTTAATTTTGGACCATGGCTGATACACTACTGTTTTTGAATATGGGCGGAGGAGAGATTCTGGTTGTCCTATTGGTGATCATTCTGTTCTTCGGTTCCAATAAGATCCCCGAACTGGCCAGAGGACTGGGCAAAGGGATTCGCGAATTCAAAGACGCAACAAGCGGTGTGCAGCGCGAGATCGAGGAAAGTATGAAGGAAGTTCCGAAAAAGACCGTTCCCAAGGTCACTCCCAATCCCGAGGCAAAGCCCAGAGAAGAATAAATGCTTCAGTAAAGAATATAGAAAGCTCCGTAAGGGGCTTTTTTTATGACCTGAAGATTGATTCGGAGAAAAAACCATCGATGACCCCCGATTTACTAAGGGTCTGTTGAGAAAAAGTTGATAAATATGTTTTTCAGGTATATTCGGGCAGCTACCTTTGCGGCACAAAATCTCAAAACCCAATCATTTCTCCCACAATGAAGATAAAACTTGAATACATCTGGCTGGACGGATACAAGCCGACCCAGAACATGAGGTCTAAGACCAAAGTAGAAGAACACGAAAATTTCAAAGGCACACTTGCTGAAATTGGGAACTGGTCGTTTGACGGTTCGTCAACACAGCAAGCCTTGGGCGGTTCGTCAGATTGTCTTCTGGTTCCGGTGGCTATATATCCAGACCCCGCAAGAGAGAACGGTTGGTTGGTCATGAGTGAAGTAATGAATGCAGATGGCACTGCCCACCTTTCTAATGCCAGAGCAACAATTGATGATGATGGCGAAGACTTCTGGTTCGGTTTCGAGCAGGAATATTTCATCATGGATACGGCAACCGAATTGCCCTTGGGATTTCCAAGAGGCGGATTCCCAGGTCCGCAAGGAATGTACTACTGCTCTGTGGGTGGAAGACACACCTTTGGAAGAGAGCTGGTTGAAGAGCATGCAGACCTTTGCATTGCAGCAGGTTTGAATTTCGAAGGAATAAATCAGGAAGTGGCTTCAGGCCAGTGGGAATTCCAACTGTTTGCTAAAGGCGCAAAAAAGGCAGGAGACGAGATGTGGGTTGCCAGATATCTGCTCGACAGGCTGACCGAGAGCTACGGATGGTACATTGAATATCACCCAAAGCCGATCAAAGGAGATTGGAACGGGTCAGGAATGCATGCCAACTTCTCAAATTCAACCCTTAGGACCTGTGGTTCAAAAGAAGTGTTTGAAAGGATCTGCGAAGCATTCAGACCAGTGACCAAAGAACACATAGAGGTATATGGCGCTTACAACGATCAGCGATTGACCGGTAAGCACGAAACAGCCTCCATCCACGATTTCTCTTATGGGGTTTCAGACAGAGGTGCTTCAATTCGAATTCCATTGATGGCAGTTCAGAAAGGTTGGAAAGGTTATTTGGAAGACAGAAGACCAGCTTCCAATGCCAATCCATACCAAGTTGCTGCACGTATCATCAAAACCGTGAAGGCAGCTGAAGCAAAACTTACAGAAGCTTGATTTACATTATAAAATAGTAATTGAACTAGGCTCGGATCTTTCCGAGCCTTTTTTTAAAAAGGAAAAATGGCCATACAACGATTTCAAGCGCTTCAAGAAGTTGACAGACGGAAACCTGTGGATGTAAAAATTCCTGACGAAAAGGTTTCGAGCTACTTTGCTTCAAAAGTATTCTCGTGGAAACAGATGCGCGAGTTTCTTCCTGGAGATGTCTATACAACGCTTCGCAGCTGTGTTGAAAAAGGAGGGCAGATCGATAGGGGAACTGCCGAACAGGTGGCTGCAGCCATGAAATCGTGGGCGCTGGGATTGGGAGCCACCCACCATACCCACTGGTTTCAACCATTGACAGGCTCAACTGCCGAAAAGCACGATGCTTTCTTCGAACCCTTGGCCGATGGTTTTTCCATCGAAGCATTTGGCGGAGATAAACTTGTTCAGCAAGAACCGGATGCCTCCAGTTTCCCGAACGGAGGAATCAGGAACACATTTGAAGCTAGAGGCTATACAGCTTGGGATCCGTCTTCTCCGGCTTTCATCATGAGCCGTACGTTGTGCATACCCACGGTTTTCGTTTCATACACGGGAGAATCGCTGGACCACAAGGCACCTTTGTTGCGCTCTGTCCATTTTCTAGATAAGGCGGCCACCACCGTGGTTCAAGAATATTTTGATCGGAATGTGAACCGAGTGATCTGCACATTGGGTTGCGAGCAAGAGTATTTCCTGGTAGACCGTGCGTTGTTCAACGCACGACCTGATCTTGCATTGACAGGTCGAACTCTGTTCGGTCATTCATCTGCTAAGAATCAACAGTTGGAGGACCATTATTTCGGTTCCATCAACGACAGGGTTACGGCTTACATGCGCGAGTTTGAAGTGGAGGCCTTGAAATTGGGGATTCCTGTTAAAACCCGACACAACGAGGTAGGACCCGGGCAGTTCGAATGTGCCCCGGTTTACGAAGAGGTGAGCTTGGCCGTAGATCACAATCAATTGTTGATGGACATAATGGAGAAAGTGGCCTTTCGCCACGATTTCCGCGTTTTGTTCCACGAAAAACCATTCGCAGGAATCAATGGTTCTGGCAAGCATAACAATTGGGCGTTAGCAACAGATACGGGTAAAAACCTGCTCAGTCCTGGAAAAACCCCAAAAAGGAATATTCAGTTTCTCACCTTCTTCATTACCACTATAAAGGCGGTGCACGAACATGCCGATATACTTCGCGCAAGCATAGCCAGCGCAAGCAATGATCACCGATTGGGAGCCAACGAGGCGCCACCGGCCATCATGTCTGTCTTCATCGGCAAATTTCTGAGTCAGGTTCTGGATGACATTGAGGAATGGGTGAAACAGGGTGAGAAACTTTCTCCGGACGAAAAGACAGAGTTGAAGCTCAGTATCATCAAAATACCCGAAATTCTATTAGACAATACGGACAGGAACAGAACGTCCCCATTCGCGTTCACCGGGAATAAGTTCGAATTCCGTGCGGTGGGCTCATCCGCCAATTGTTCCTCGGCCATGATGGTGCTCAATACGATAGTTGCCGATCAATTGGTGAAGTTCCATCAAGAGGTCCAGTCGCTGATAGCAAAGGGAATGAAGAAAGACGATGCCATCTTCCAAGTATTGAGAAAGTACATCATGGAATCGAAGAAGATTCGATTTGAGGGAAACGGATATGGTGATGAATGGGTGAAGGAGGCCAAGAAGCGAGG
>CAMCFW010000305.1 GCA_945874195.1 Chryseobacterium gleum | reverse complement strand
TAACAATTCGGCTGTTTGAGGATAAACAGATGCCGAACTGATCTGTTGTTTGAATTGCGCATTGCATTATCTTTGCGCGCCTAAACGGTGGTTGTAGCTCAGTTGGTTAGAGCATCGGTTTGTGGTACCGAGGGTCGTGGGTTCGAGCCCCATCATCCACCCAATTAAAGTCCCGGTCTTGAAAGAGGTCGGGACTTTTTAGTTTTACCACCGTGCAGCAGCCCGACCCGAACATCCTGAAAGAACTTACAACCTTCAAAATGCCTTACGGCAAATACAAGGGTACGACCATAAGCAGGATACCCGTGCATTACTTGGAATGGATGGCTTCGCAAGGATTTCCGTCTGGGAGATTGGGCATGTTGCTTTCCACCGCACACGTCATCAAGACCAACGGATTGGAACATCTGATACCAAAAGGTTGAGAACAAAAAAGCCCGTCAGGCGCAATGCTCAACGGGCTTTCAATCATTCTTAACGATTCTGTTTAGTCAGTATATTCCTTGAAGTCGAAGTCCATTCCTACCGTTCGCGCAAAAACGTGTCCAAGGTCTAGAATATCGATATCGTCCTCTTCGTAATACCATATAACCGACACGGCCGACCCTCCGTCCTTTATCTCCTTCAATTTTTTCAGTATGTCAGAGATCGATTTTGAAGATGGTGTATTGAAATATTCCAGCTTGAAAACGAAGTTGGTGTTTGCATTGGGCGCAGCTGCATAAGTTTCGAGCCAATCGAGAATAGGCAGATAAAATCCCTTGGCATTAAGCGGAAATGACCTTCCGGAAATTTCAAATTTATTTTCTTCGGCATCCAAGTACACACGAGGTGTTTCTTTGGTGGCCTCAAGCTTCAATGCTTTCAGATCTCCCATCGCTTATGAGTTTTTGTGAAAAAGCCGTGGTCAGACAGCTTGCACACAAATTAATGTATTCGGTTACGGTTAAGCAAATTGAAAAGTTGCGTCATCAGTGGATTCCGTGCATTTTCTTTTTGATGAACGGGGCCATAAAGATCAGAACGAGGCCTGCGCCAATTGGCAATCCGGTATAAATGAGGA
Organism: Chryseobacterium gleum; assembly: GCA_945874195.1. GTDB lineage: Bacteria > Bacteroidota > Bacteroidia > UBA10329 > UBA10329 > UBA10329. The sequence goes on along the minus strand of CAMCFW010000305.1, from coordinate 2,538 downwards.
AGAAGGTTGACATGGAATACATTTCTGTGATCTTGTCGATGAGGCTACCGGTCCATCCTGCAAGGTAATTGGCCAAGGCTGTTGCCAAGAACCACACCCCGAACATCATACCGACCAATCTGCCGGGGGCCAGTTTACTAACGTACGAGAGTCCAACAGGCGAAAGCGTCAGTTCGCCCAGAGTATGTAGCAAGTAGGCAAGGATAAGCCATATCATGCTGACCGAAGCTGTGGCGGCTCCTGAAGGAATGCTGGCCGAACCGAATGCCAACACCCCGAAACCGAGACCAAGAAGGATCAGTCCGATGGCGAACTTGATCGATGCCGTGGGATTGAATTTACTTTCCCATATCTTAGAAAACAGAGGTGCAAAAGCAATGATGAAGAACGAATTGAGTATGCCGAACCACGAGGCAGGCACTTCGCTGGCCTCTTGGTTGAACTCATTCTGGATCATCCACAGGGCAACGCCCCAAATGATAACGAAGCTCGAACCTAGGAAGAGATTGGAAACCTTGTAATGTTTGAAAGTCTTTCCGAAGAGCATAAGAAGCACGTAGGTGACAATTGCAAGAGGCGCAATGGTAAGTAGCGTATTGAACCAACGGAAGGTGTTGGCCGCGTCTCCGGTCAGCAATCGGTTGGTGTAGTCTTTGGCAAAAATGGTCATGGAGCCACCTGCCTGTTCGAAAGCCATCCAGAAGAAGATGGTGAATACCGACAGGATGCCGATCACCATCAATCTGTCGCGCTCGACATGTGCCGACACATTTTCCTCCTTGTCAGCACTTAGTTCCTTGTCACCATCCTTAACTGAAACGTCAGAAGCCGTTCCCTGTTTTGGGCTCAGACCGATGTTTCCGAAGATGCCTTGGGCAAAATAAAACTGCAACATCCCGAGGAACATGAAAATGCCTGCCAGACCGAATCCGAAACTCCAACCCACCTTCTCGCCAATGTAGCCGCACAACAGGATTCCGAGGAAGGCCCCTGCGTTGATGCCCATGTAGAATATGGTGTATGCACCGTCTTTCTTATCACTGTTCCTAGGATACAGGTTTCCGACAATGGAAGAAATGTTAGGTTTGAACGCACCGTTTCCGATGATCAGCAGGAAAAGGCCGAGGTAAAATGTAAGTTCGGTCTCGAAGGCCATGGCGGCATGTCCGCAGGTCATAAGAAAGGCACCGAGCAACACCGCCTTTCGGAAACCACGCACCTTATCAGCCAAAAGTCCTCCGAAAATGGGCGTGAGATAAACCAGCCCAGTGTAGGTGGCGTAAAGCTCCAATGCATCTTCCCGTTCCCAGGCCCATCCACCTTCATCGAGTCCGCTGACAAGAAATAGCACGAGCAAGGCCCTCATGCCATAGTAGCTGAAACGTTCCCACATTTCGGTGAAGAAGAGAATGAACAGCCCGGCCGGGTGTCCGAATAATTCTTGTTGTCGGTTTGATGTCATGTTCGGTTGTAATGGTTGGCTTATGAAGGTTTTGAAAGTAGATAAATATTGTTTCACAAGTTCTTTTTGATGAATTCCGTGATCTTAGTGTAGATGTGCAATCGGCTGTTCTTTCCTGAAATGGCATGATGGCGATCGGGATAGATGAACATGTCAAAATGTTTGTTGGCCGCAATAAGGGCATCGGTCATTTCCACGGTGTTCTGAAAATGCACGTTATCGTCTGCTGTTCCGTGAATGAGCAGGTAGGCGCCATTCAGTTCATCAACATGGTTGATGGGCGAATTATCGTCATACCCTTTGGCGTTCTCTTGTGGTGTGCGCATGAATCGTTCGGTATAAACGCTGTCGTAATAGCGCCAATTGGTGGGCGGGGCCACGGCCACCGCCATTGAGAAATGCTTTGATCCCTTGGTGATGGCCAGCGAACTCATGTATCCTCCGTAGCTCCATCCGTACATGCCAATGCGCGAGACATTCACGTAGGGGAGTTTGCCTAGGTATTCCGTGGCCTCGATGTAATCCTCCAATTCCAATTTGCCCAATTGCAGGTAGGTGCAGTTCTTGAAATCCCGTCCGCGATGCCCAGTTCCGCGATTATCGACCGAAACAACGATGTAGCCCTGTTGTGCCAACATGAGCTGCCACATGTATCGGAACGTGCCCCAATAGGCGTCCCACGAATCGTTCACAGTGTTGCTTCCCGGTCCGCCATAAACCATCATCATCACGGGGTATTTTCTGGTGGGATCGAAATCGGGTGGTCTGATCATCCAACCGTTCAGTTCCACTCCGTGCGAAGGGAAAGTGAAAAATTCCTTCCGGGGAATGCTCATTGAGGCCAGTTTCGACCTTAGCCCGGCATTGTCTTTCAACACTCTTATCTCCTTTCCTTTACTGTCGACAAGCGTTATGAAGGGAGGCGTGTTGGCATCAGAATGTTTATTGACAAAATAGTCCATGCTGGTGCTGAAAGCCGCTTGATTGTATCCTTTTTTGGGCGTCAGTTTCTTTTTGCCACCTCCGCTGATGGCCACTGAATAAACATGCTGTTGCGTGGGCCCTTCTTGGCTCGA
>CAMCFW010000304.1 GCA_945874195.1 Chryseobacterium gleum | reverse complement strand
CACAGGCCACCAACGCCTTTCTGCATGAAGGTCTTCTGAGAAAGAATTACAACCCCGGGAGCGGTGTGCTTGCCACGTTGGCCTATTCGCAAAAAGGGCTCGGAATTGTACTTGGGGCAAAACGCATCGACAACATGGGGTTCCGATCTGACCGCAACGCCACAGGCTTCAACCTGAATGTTAACTATCTGCCGGCCCTTACGAGGCAGCATACTTATCAACTGGCCGCCAGCCTCTATCCTTATGCCACTCAGCCGAACGGTGAATGGTCATTTCAAGGCGAAATAAGCTACAAAGTGCCTCGGAAATCAAAGCTTGGCGGCAAGTATGGCATCGAGCTGACCTTGAACTATTCTCAGATACACGGCCTTGTGAATACTGTGAATGAGGTCGGAAGCGGCTACACCAATCAGTTCTTCGAATTGGGAGACCTTTATTTCCGCGACATCAACTTCGACATCACCAAGAAATTCTCAGGCAAGGTGAAAGCGACAGTCCAGTACCTCAATCTGGCCTACAATAAAGATGTGGTTCAAGGCCTGGTGGGCTACGGTACCATTCACGCCAACATAGCCATTATTGATGTGACCTATCAGGTGGCCTCTGCCCACTCGTTGCGCTTGGAGGTGCAAGGACTTTGGACCAAGGACCGCGCTGATGAAGGTGATTGGATGATGGCACTCTTGGAATACCAGTGGTCGCCACATCTTTTTGTGGCTGTTACAGACCAATGGAATTACGGCAATACACATGCAGAAAAACGATTGCATTACCCCTCCATCATGGTCGGATACATTCATAATGCCACGCGTATCACTTTGGGGTATGGCCGTCAGCGGGCAGGCATCTTCTGTGTTGGTGGCATCTGCCGAAATGTGCCTGCATCCAACGGAGTCTCTCTTTCAATAACCACAAGTTTCTAAGATGATGAAGCGAATTTCAGAAGTCCTTGTGCTGAGCATGATGCTTGCATCGGTCTGGGTCGGGTGCAATGTCATCGATCCCCCGAATTATGGCTGCATTGACCCAATGGCCACCAATTACGATCCAGAGGCCACGCACGCAGATGGCCCTTGTCAAGGCAACTGCGAATATGATGCAGCGGTTGTATTGGGCTGCACAGATCAAGCTGCGTTGAACTACAACCCATCTGCCACCGCCAACAATTGCGATTGCATCTACGAAGGTCAGCGAAACGTGTTGGTGGAGGATTACACCGGCCACACCTGCGGCAATTGTCCGAGGGCAGCTGAAGTGTTGCACGATCTTGAAGCCACCTATGGTTCGCGGATCGTTCCGTTGGCAGTGCACGTAGGATTCTTCGCTGCCGTTCAGAACAATGCAGATGGCAGCTATGCCACCGATTTCAAAACACTGGCCGGCAATGAATGGAACACCACCTTTGGAAACAGCGCACAGGGCCTTCCGAACGGCATGATCAATAGAAGACAGGAAGGTGGCGGATTCCCGCAATCTTACACCGCCTGGGCCGCACAAGTGGCCAATCTGCTGGAAATGGAGCCAGATGCTTCCATCGGTATTGAGGTCGCTTACGAAGAATCAACAAGGACTCTAGACGTGGATGTGGATGTGACCGCCTTCAACGATCTGAACAGCGGACCATACAACATTATCGTTTGTCTGACCGAAGACAGCGTCATCAACTGGCAGAAAGACTATGATCCGGCCTTGCCCGAAGAAAATCTGGAACATTACGTGCACATGCACGTGCTGAGGAACAACTTCAATGGCACTTGGGGTGCACAGGTCGGTTCAGGCAATCTGGCGGCCGGTTCAGTCAATTCAGTAAACTCTTCGATGGTGCTCGATGCAAATTGGGTGGCAAAGAACTGCCATGTGGTGGCCTTTGTCTATCAAACTGGCAGCAAGGAAGTGTTGCAGGCCGACCATCGCCACGTGATAGAAGAGTAAATTTGCCGCATGCGCGGTGTCCTTCTGTTCCTTTTTCTGATACCATCATTCCTTTTCGGTCAAGCCTTTGGCGGAGGCCTTTATGCCGGAATCAGCACTTCGCAGGTTTCAGGCGATGGAATTGTCGGATTTAATAAAGCGGGTGCCTGGGGTGGGGCCTTCACCGATTATCGCTTCACGCCTCGGTCAACGCTTCAATTCGAGCTTTCATTCATTCAAAAAGGAAGCCGGCAGGCTGGAACGGTTAAGAACGACAATGTCTTTATCCTATATAACCACAACATGCTCGAAATTCCCGTGCTCTATCGCTGGTATGGCATCAAGAACATGAGCATAGAAATGGGACTTCAGGCGGGTTTTCTGCTCAGTTCGGTAGAAAAAGGCACCCTGCTGATTGAGACCCGAAACTCGTCAGCCTACCGTAAAGGCGAATTGAGCGGGGCATTTGGGCTCAGCTATTTCTTTTGGAAAGGCAAGATCGAAGTGAATGCGCGCTACTCCAACTCCAGTCTCACCATGCGAAAAAACGGTTGGTGGATGAACTATGTGATCGGCTTCTCTGTTCGTTATTGGTTCAGAACCACGCTTGACCGTAATAAACTGGAGGCCACCAAGAAGAAGAACCGAATTCAGGTGAAGGTTGATACTGGCGACAAAATAGATGAATAAGAAGAAAATCGTTGTGGGAGTGACGGGTGCCAGCGGTTCGGTTTACGCCAAGGTGCTTTTCGATCGGCTCGTTGACCTACAAGGCCAAATTCAAGATGTAGGAGTGGTTTTCAGCACCAACGCCCGCGAGGTTTGGAAGCTTGAATTGGGAAATTCAGATTTCGAAAAACTTCCTTTCACAACCTACAGCGCAAACGATTTCATGGCCCCGTTCGCTTCTGGATCGGCCAAATATGACACCATGATCGTTTGCCCGTGCAGCATGGGAACGATGGCGCGCATTGCCACGGGGGTTTCCAACGACCTGATGACCCGCGCTGCCGATGTCATTCTGAAGGAAAGGCGAAAGCTTATCCTCGTTCCGCGCGATACTCCCTTGAGCCTCATCCACATCAATAACATGAAGACAATCACCGAGGCCGGTGGAATCATTGCGCCCGCCAGTCCATCGTTCTACAGCAGACCGAAGAATTTCGAAGACCTGGCCCGAACGGTAGTTGACCGTGTGCTCGATCTTGCAGGATTCGATCTAGACTCCTATCGCTGGAGCGAGCACTGAAGCGGCACATCGCAACGTTGTTCCATCGAAGCGCGTCTCAATAGCTTTCAATTACGTTACTGCCCATAATTTCCGTGTATAAGGTGCCGTTGATGGTTCGAACGTTTAATTCTTCGAGCCATGAAACTCTTCCTTTCGCTTGCTTTTGGTGTCAGCCTGATCGCCTTCAATTCAACGGAGACCGTCCCACGCCACAATGTTTTCTTCCCGTCAAACAGTTCCGAACTCTCGGGAAGTCCGGCCCGGGTGGTCGAGGCCGTTTATGCGAAACTTCCTGCCGGCCAACAGCTCCGTTTTGGGATCATAGGGCCAATTTCCAATGTTCATGGTCTTTCCGAAAAAAACCACATAACAGCCGAACGGGCGAACAGCATTGTTGCGCTGCTGAAACGGATAGTTAAGGAGGGTGATATTTTCGAAATTCAAGACGTGACCAATCCTTATCGACCAAAGCAGGTCGAC
>CAMCFW010000303.1 GCA_945874195.1 Chryseobacterium gleum | reverse complement strand
CACGCAGGTGTCGCGTTTGGGCAACGAACCCGAGATAGCCATGTCTGTTCTGCAGAAACTGCTCATTCTAGCGCGTATCCACAAACAGGACGAGCTTCTTAAAACCCTAGAGGCCCGATTTGATGAGATAGAGGCGAAGTACGTTCAGTCTCCCTTGTCGCAGAAACAGTAGGGCGTGGTTGCTGGGCGGTATCTCATTCGGCCACCCAAGGTCTATCGGTGGTTCTTTCGAGAGGCCCTGTTCCGGGTGAAAACAGAGCTCCCGGTGGTTTACCTCACGTTTGATGATGGCCCTTCGCCCGAGGCCACGCCTTTTGTGCTGGACGTTCTTAAAGCGCATGGGGTTATGGCCACCTTCTTTGTGCTTGGCAAGAACGTGATGGACAACCCATCGATCGTACAGCGACTGAAGGATGAAGGACATCTGTTGGCCAACCATGGGGTGGAGCATCTTGACGGCTGGAGAACACACACAGAAAGCTACTTGAAAAACGTGTCTGGAGGCCGTGCCATTAGCGGCTCAAGGTTATTCCGCCCGCCTTACGGAAGGCTGAGATTGAAACAGTATGGCCAAATAAGGCAAGAAGACAGGGTGGTTTTCTGGGATGTTATCTCGGGCGATTTCGACCAGACCATTTCCGCAGAACAGGTTATCAGAAATGTTGTTGATAACTCGCGGAAAGGCAGCATTATTGTGATGCACGACAGTGTTAAAGCGATGAAGAACCTTCAAGGGTCGCTCAATGGAATTATTATGGAATTGAAAGCAAAAGGATTCGATTTCGGAGTGCTAAGCGCCACCGATCAACTTGAATATTGATTAGTTTAGCGGCAAGAATCAGAAGTGGACAGCTGGCATAAACATAAACACCGCGAAAAGGTAAGGAACAACATCATGGTGGCTTTGGCCATCATTCTGGTCATTCTCAATATCATCGTGTATTTCTCGCGCTGATCAGCGCCCTTTGAACGCGGCCTCGCGTTTTTCAACGAAGGCAGAAGCCCCCTCAACAAAATCTTCGGTAGCGCAGCATTCACCGAAACGGTCTATCTCAAACGCCATCCCGTCCACACCATCCGTAAAATAGGCGTTTCCGCAGGCGATCACCTTTGCAATAGCCACAGGGGCCTTGCCAGATATCTTCAACAAAATCTCTGTGCATTTCGTTAAGAGTTCGGCAGCTGGCACCACGTGGTTCACTAGACCAAGCCGCAGGGCCTCATCAGCCTTCACCATATCGGCCGTCATCAACAGCTCAAGCGCCTTTCCTTTTCCTATCAATTGGATCAATCGCTGTGTGCCTCCATAACCCGGAATAAGGCCGAGGTTCACTTCCGGTTGGCCGAAGCGGGCGCTCTCATTCGCAACCCGCATATGGCAGGCCATTGCCAGTTCGCATCCTCCGCCCAAGGCAAAGCCGTTGACCGCAGCAATGAACGGTTTCGGGCAGTTTTCAATAACGCTGAAAATGTCCTGACCATTCTGGGCCAATGCCTTTCCCTGTTCTGGGTTAAGCCCTTGGAATTCGGAAATGTCGGCACCCGCCACAAACGCCTTGTCGCCACTTCCGGTGATTATGGCCCCAGTTATCGCGCCATTGTCATACACTTCTTTCACGGCCGTACGCAGGTCGCGCAGAACGCCCTTGCTCAGCGCGTTCAGTTTCTGTGGTTGGTTAATGGTGATGGTGAAGATGCCGCTGTCGAGCGAAGTGAGGAGGTTTTCGTAGGTCATTTGAGTGGAGTGATGTTCGGGTTCAAAAGTATGAAAACAGTGTCCGCTACTTGGTTTCGTTCGTATGAAATGTGAATCATTTTAAGACCTTTGAAGCACAAAAAACGCATAGGATGAATGTACTGTTGATCGGGTCGGGAGGAAGAGAACACGCCATGGCCTGGAAACTTTGCCAAAGCAATCGCTTGAGCAAGCTTTACATTGCCCCGGGCAATGCCGGCACCAAGAATGTGGGCACCAATGTGGAACTCGACCCGCTTGATTTCCCTTCGGTTCGCGATTTTGTGAGGGGAAATGGCATACATCTGGTCATTGTTGGTCCAGAGGGCCCTCTGGTGGCCGGCATTGTAGATTATTTCCAACAAGAGCCCTCATTGAGATACATTCCCGTCATTGGACCAACGAAGATGGGCGCCATGCTGGAAGGCAGCAAGGAGTTCTCGAAGCAGTTCATGATTCGGCATCAGATACCAACGGCAGGCTACGGGGCCTTTACGGCCGATAGCTTGGATGAGGGATTCAAATTTCTGGACACGCTCCGGTCGCCTTATGTGCTTAAAGCCGATGGTCTGGCTGGAGGGAAGGGCGTGTTGATCTGCGATGAGTTGGTAGAGGCCCGTATTGAACTGACCTCCATGTTGGTGGAACAGAAATTCGGGGCGGCATCAGAAAAAGTGGTCATCGAAGAGTTCCTTAAAGGCATCGAGCTGTCAGTATTCGTTCTCACTGACGGGAAGAACTACAAGATCCTTCCATCGGCAAAGGATTATAAGCGTATTGGAGAAGGTGATACAGGACTGAACACCGGAGGCATGGGCGCCATATCGCCCGTTCCTTTTGCCGATCAGGAGTTCATGAACAAGGTGGAAGAGCGCATTGTGAAACCCACCATCAATGGACTGGTAAAGGACCGCATCGAATATCGGGGTTTCATTTTCATCGGATTGATGAATGTGAAGGGGGAACCCTTTGTGATCGAATACAACGTAAGAATGGGTGATCCAGAGACAGAGGTTGTGGTTCCCCGCATTCAGACCGATCTTATCGAACTGTTTGAGGCTGTGGCCGATGGAACACTGGACAGGGTTGACCTGCGGGTTGATTCACGAACGGCCTGCACGGTGATGTTGGTTGCCGATGGCTATCCGGGTAACTACGTCAAGGGAAGACAGATAATGGGACTGGACAAGGTGAAGGACAGTGTGGTGTTCCATGCCGGAACAAGATTTCAGGACGGGGTGGTGCTTACGAACGGGGGCCGTGTGTTGGCCATCACTTCCTATGGTGAAAACATGAACGAGGCATTGGAACATTCATACGCCAACGCCCAAGTTGTGAACTACGAGGGAAAGTACTTTAGAACAGATATAGGCTTCGACCTATGAGGATCAGCGGTTCACTACTTCGCTCTTCTCAAAACCGGCCAACTTCACCAGCCAGTAGACCAGTGCAATGGATATGGCAGCTATCAAAAGATAATTGAAGTAGTTCCCACCTGCTTTAAGAATGCTGAATGACCAGATGAAAAGTGATTCTATGGGAGCAAGGATTTCCTGTAAGTTCATTTTAAAGTCGATTGATCGGACAAATATATCCAAATTTGAATTCAATTAGTTTCGTTTTTTAATGATTACAGCGCTACTGAGATCGAGAACCATAATGGGCTATCTGCTCACCTATCTCATCTGTGGTGGCACCATTTTCGCCAGCTATTATCTGAGCGGCATGAAGCCCGACCCATCAAATGCGGTGTATTCGCATTGGGCCTTCGGATGGGCTGCCGACCACACATCCGCCCTTGGTCTATTGTGCATCGGCCTTTTGGTATTGGGCGCTTTTCTGGCCCGATGGAGAACCCGCGAAACCAGGCCTCTTTTGGGTTCAACCAAC
>CAMCFW010000302.1 GCA_945874195.1 Chryseobacterium gleum | reverse complement strand
GATGAGCCTCCAGGCACCATCGAACACGATGGACTGATCCAACGGATGCATCATCTGAAACCCCAACTGGAAACAGATCACAAATCCAAAGGCAAAAAGTGCTGAAAGACCCAGTAGTTGAAGGATACAGCGTTTCATGGCCTATGGTGGTAAAGTTAGCCTTAAGCCGACACTGTCAGAACTAAAGTCAATAGAGATTTGTCGTCATGTTCAACCTTCCCGATGGTGTTCCCAACCTTCCAGTTGCATTTTTACAGGTATGTTATTATTTGGTTCATGTATGCTATTATGCATTCAAATGATGGAACTGTTCTATAATTGGATGATAACGGTCTTCTAACGTATGTTAGCGTACGTTAATTGTATGATTCTGATCGTTTAATGTGTGGAATGATACGGATGATGCATGAAAAAGTGCAACTAAGGTGTGTAATCGTTCAACTATGGTGTGCTAAGGATCATCTAAGCCATTTTATCTCTCGAATGAACGCTGCGGAACAGGAATGAAGGTGTGCTTTGGAAAGTCTGTCAACAGCCTAACCTACCCAACTGCTTCCAGAAAAGAGGAAAGCTCTTTTCGACCACTTCGGGGTTTTCAATTTCGGTTTCGATGCGCGCGGATAGGATTGCGGCACTCATGGCCATGCGGTGGTCGTCATAGGTATTGATGTGCACCTGCTTTACCGAAATGACACCAGAAACGGTGATCGTATTCCCTTCCACCGAGACATTGACGCCCAACTTTCGGATCTCGGTTTGCAACGCTTGAACACGGTCGGTCTCCTTCAGTCGCAGATTATCCAGGCCGGTTAGCGTCAATGGCCTGCCGAGCGTGGCGGCAAGAAAAGCGAATGTCTGCGCCAGGTCGGGATGATCGGTGAAGTCGAGTTGAGTTGGGAACTCAATGACGGACGAAGACGTGATCTCCACGCCCTTTTGCTTCTGAGCGGAGCGAACACCCATTTTCCCGAACCATTCTGCCAAAATGGAATCGCCTTGAAAGGAGGGTAATTTCAGCCCTTTGAGCACCAATTTGGAATGAGGAACGACTGCAACCATGGCATAGAAATAGGATGCTGCGCTCCAATCGGCCTCCATTTTCAGATCCAACATGCGGTATGTTCCTTTCGGAATGGAGACGCGGTCTTCTCCAAACCTGACCTCCACCCCAGTCTGAAGCATGCATTCGGCCGTAAGATTCATATACGGTCGAGAAAGCACCTTTCCTTTCAGTCTCAGTTCAAGCCCGTTCTGCATCATTGGCCCGATCATCATGAGTGCCGAAACGAACTGGCTGCTGACCGCTGCAGAAACCTCTACTTTTCCGCCCGAAAGTTCCTTTCCACGGATGCGCAACGGTGGGAATCCTTCCGTGCCCGCATATTCAATATCGGCACCCAACTGCCGAAGCGCATCGACAAGGTCGCCAATTGGGCGCTGTTCCATCCGCTTCGCGCCCTTTAGCATTACTTCCCTACCGTTCTGAACCGAAAAATAGGCCGTGAGAAAGCGCATGGCCGTTCCGGCCATACCGATGTTGATCAAGTCCGATTCGGAATTCAACGCCTGCTGGAGAACTCGGACGTCTTCCGGAATATTGACCTCTCCCAGCCCCTCCTTTCCAAGAGGGGAGCTGGCTGACAAGGCCGAAATGATCTGAAGACGATTGGCAATGCTTTTGGAAACGGGCAATTCGACCTCACCCCGAAATGGACCATCGGCAGCAATGAGCTTCATGGCTTTCTCGAATACGAAGCGAAGGCTGCATCCAACTGCCTTTCTGAAACCGATTGGTCGATAACGGCTATCCCCAACTTGGAAAGTAGCACGAAATTCACTTTTCCGGCTTCGTTCTTCTTATCGTGGATCAGCAGTTTTTTCACTGCATTCCAATCTGCTTCTGTCAATGCTAGCCGCTTGAAAATGGAATCGGTCATCGTGCATACCGAAGCAAGATCGGCCTCAGTCAAGGCGCAAACGTCCTTGGAAACTATTGCTTCCATGATCATTCCAGCGGCAATGGCCTCGCCATGCAGAACCTCTTTGTCAGATTCCAGAAAATGGCTTTCGATGGCATGACCCAACGTATGCCCGAAATTCAACTTCTTGCGTTCACCAGCTTCAAATTCATCGGCCTTCACCACTTCTGTTTTGGCATTCACCGAACGCGAAATGAGCTCGTCCTCGTTGGCATACATGAGGTCTAAAATAGAGGTGTCGGAAATGTAAGCGTGTTTGAGAACCTCCGCCAGGCCGTTTCGGTACTGACGGGACGGAAGTGTTTTCAGAAAAGTTGAATCGATGATCACCGCTTCGGGCTGCGCGAAGGTGCCTATCATGTTCTTCAACACTCCGAAATCGATGCCGGTCTTTCCTCCGATCGCGGCATCTGCCATTCCCATGGTCGATGTCGGGATCTGCACAAAACGGATTCCGCGCATGTAGGTGCTGGCCACAAATCCGCCCAGGTCGGTCACTACGCCTCCACCAAGATTCAAGAGGATCGTTTTCCTATCAGCACCGAGTCCGGACAGATCGTACCAGACCTTTTCGCAGGTTTTCAGATTCTTGCTCCTTTCGCCTTCGGGAAATTCAATCACCGGCAGGTCTTTGGTTTCAGCACACGCCATGCTGAGGTATTCCAGACAGATTCTGGTGCTCGAATCGCATAGGACAATGGCGTTGCTGCCCGTTAGAAGGTTCTTAAGAAAGCCCCAACCTTGTTCCTTGAAATAGATCGGGCTCATTGGTTCGCTTTTTTCGCGTTCATCACCTCGGTCTGCTGCCGAATGCTTTCCTCGTGTATCGCATCCAGGAATCTGTGAAGGAATCGGAGCGAGATCTCCTTGCCTTCAATGTGGGCCTTACGGTCTTCCAGTATCTCGTTCCAACGTTGATGCTGCAGGATGGTGATGTTATGGCTACGCTTGTATTCACCGATCTTTCTCGATACCGCCAATCGGTCGTTCAATAGGTCGAGAATATCGCGGTCGAGGCCGTCAATGGTGTGTCGGAGTTCTTCCAATTTGGCAAGAACTTCCATGTTCTTCGATTCCGGACTACGCCACACGAGTTCAGAAAGAATCCGATTGAGTTCGGCTGGAGTCACTTGTTGATCAGCATCGCTCCACGCCTTCAGCGGATCCCGATGTGTTTCCAACATCAATCCGTCCATATTCAGGTCGATGGCCTTTTGCGCCACTTCGGCCAATAATTCGCGGTTTCCGCAAATATGACTCGGATCGCAGATGATGGGCAGATCGGGCATTCTTCTTCTCAGTTCGATCGGGATATTCCAATTCGGACTGTTTCTGAAAGGCGATTTCTGAAATGTGGAGAATCCTCTGTGGATGGCTCCAATGGATCTTAGACCAACGGCTTGGAACCGTTCGATGGCCCCGATCCAGAGTTCCACATCGGGGTTTACAGGATTCTTGACCAGTACCGGAACTTCAACACCCTTCAACGAGTCGGCAATTTCCTGAACCATGAACGGATTGACGGTTGTTCGCGCGCCTATCCATAACACATCCACACCACCTTTCAATGCTGTTTCCACGTGGGCTGCATTCGCAACTTCGACTGTTATCGGCTTTCCGATCAGTTCCCCAGCTTCCTTCAACCAA
>CAMCFW010000301.1 GCA_945874195.1 Chryseobacterium gleum | reverse complement strand
GGACCCTATCTGGCTCCGCTTGGCGTTGGTCGTCTCGGTGTTCGCTTTCGGATCGGGTTTCATGCTTTATCTCATCCTGTGGATCATCATTCCGCAGGCAAAGACCACCGCTGAAAAACTTCAGATGCGGGGGGAGAATGTGACCGTTTCCAACATAGAAAAGCGGGTTAACGAGGAAATGGAGGCGGTCAAAGGAAAATGGAACCAGTTTCATGGAAATTCAGAACCTGCCAGCAAAGTGGCAAACGCCTTCCACCGTGTAGTAAACCTCGTGCTGAACATCTTTTCCATGTTCATCCGCTTCATGGCCAAAATCATTGGTCTTGCGTTTGTTGCCTCGGGCATCATTGGGGCAGTCTTTCTGTTGGCCGTTCCGTTCGGTCTTCCTACCATGATAAGCGTTGGAAGCGAAGGCACCGTGAGCGCTGTGGATGTTCAAGACATCATTCATAATCTGGTGGGTGGCAGCAATATGTTCAGTCTAATAACAGTGGCCGGCCTGCTTGTCTGCGGAATTCCATTGCTTTCGCTCATCTTCCTGGGCATCAAGCTTCTGTTCAATTTCAGGAACCACACAAAAGGAATTGCTCTGTCTTTGCTTGGCCTGTGGATAATCGGGGTCATCATGTCGTTCGCTTTGACCATGATCGTGATCAGCGATTTTTCGAGCGAGGGAAGCAAAACTGAAACGGTTGAACTTGAACTGAGCGATGACCCGAATAAGACCATTCATCTGGCCCTGAACCATGAGCTAGGCGAAGATGAACCGAACGTGGAAGCCGAGATCTTCAACCTGAACTTACTTACCACGGGAAATGCCACCAAACTGTATGGAAAGCCTGATCTTGACATTACTATGGCAAAAACGGGTGGCCCAAAACTCATCATCAAGCGCTTGGCAAGGGCCAAGAAAAAGCAAGATGCCGTGGAAAGGGCCACCAAGATCGATTATGGTTTCATTTCAAGTGACACTTCCTTGCTCTTAAATGGTTTTTTCAGCATCCCTGAAGACGAACTTTGGAGAACTCAGGAAGTCGAGCTCGAACTGCAGTTACCAGTAGGATACACCGTCTTTCTTTCGGAAGACCTGAAGCGGATCATTTACGACATCGACAACGTGACGAACACCTATGATGGCGACATGGTGGGCCGAAGGTGGACCATGACACCGAAAGGTCTGGCCTGTGTTGATTGCATAGGGCTCTCGGAGGCCGAAGCGACCAGTTTTGACGGGTATGATGACACACTGGATGACAAGAACGGGCAACAACGGGCTCTTGAACTCGAGCAACGTCAATTGGAAATGGAAATGGACCTGAGGAAGAAGGAACTGGAACGCGTGAAGAAAGAGCTTGAAAAAGAACAGAACGAGCTAAAAGAAGAAGCCAACGCAGAACCTAACGACACGGACGAGATTCTTCTGAAACGAGTAGTGAGCGCAACGTATTGGATCACTCCAACTCACTATCGCAATGTGAGCCTCACCTATCCCGGATAAACAGTTTGTCATGAAATGGAAAGGCCGCCCAAAAAGCGGCCTTTTTTCTTTTCATATACTTGATTATCAACTAATTGTATTTTAACAGATCTTAAGTTAGATTAACATCGGTTGGCAGTTTTTAACATACCATTCGCGGACATTTATGACATCAAAAAACATAGATCAACGCCATGAAAACCGCACTTATCTCAACCGCATTTTTTGTTTCATCCATCTTAAACTCGTCCGCACAATCTGCCAGTTGGATGAACTACGATGATTCGAACTCTCCACTTCCTTCAAACAGCATTTCCGCTTTGCTGCAAGTTACTGGCGGCATGTGGATAGGAACAGATCGAGGACTTGCCTTTTTTGATGACGAGACCTGGGTCATTTACACCCACGAGAATTCGTCCTTGCCAGATGACCGCGTGCGCGACCTTCACCAAGATAGTTGGGGAACCACTTGGGTGGCCACCGACAATGGCATCGTGCGAATAGATGAAGATGGTTGGACGGTTTTCAATACCGACAATTCTGGGCTACCATCAAACGTGGTCAGGTCGGTTTCAACCGATTCCGAAGGCAATCTATGGGTTGGAACATGGGGCGGAGGACTGGCCAGTTTCATCGGAGATCATTGGACGGTTTACAATACCCTGAATTCAGACCTGCCTTCAAACGGAATATTCACCGTTGAGCTTGACGATCTGGGCCGACCTTGGGTAGGAACGTTCAACGGTGGCGTTTCCAGGTTCGATGGTACCAACTGGACCACTTTCAACACCGCGAACAGTGATCTTCCACATGATCACGTTCGCACCATCATTCTGAATGATGAAGGAGCGTGGTTGGGAACAGACGATGGTTTGGCGCATATTGCAACCAACGAGGTTTGGGATGTCTTCACCTATCAGAACATCGGTTTTGGTTTTCACACCGTTTATGAAGGTGTTCAGGATCCCAACGGCATCGTGTATTTCGGAACAGATGGGGGCCTATTTGTGTTCGAAGACGATGAATTCAACGTGTTGACTGCAGAGAATTCGAATCTGGCTTCCAATAATATACGGTCCATTCATCAGGATGAAAACGGAAACCTCTGGATCGGAACCGGAAATGACGGGATCTCGGTGTATTCGCCACAGGGCCAACTTGGTTTAAAGCAACCCATAAAAGGAGCCGACATCATCACCATTTACCCGAACCCTACATCTGGCGGAATCACCATTCTTTTACCGAACCGTGACCCGGGAAATGCCGAAGTGGTCATTGCGAATAGCATAGGCCAAGAGGTATTCAGGCAATCGATCGACACCGGAATAGTGAATGATAAAAATTTGAATATCAGCACCTTGAGTTCAGGATCATATGTGCTCACCATAGGTTCAGATGACCATCTGTATGTAGGCAGATTCATGAAACAATAGGCCGACCTAAGCACGCTAAAGGCCGCCCGCAAACCTGCGCAGCGGCCTTTTTTGTATATTCGCCAGCCCAGAATTAGGAGGCAGAATATGGCGGATGAAGATGTAAGGATAAGTTCAAAAACCACATTGAACAAGGAAGAATTCAAGCAGACGGTGCTGGCAGATTTCAGGCTGGCAAACGAAAGCAGACAGGCCAGCCTCTTGGGCCGCAAGGAAGTGCTGACGGGCAAGGCCAAATTCGGGATTTTCGGAGATGGTAAAGAAGTGGCGCAGATCGCCATGGCCAAGGTTTTCCGGAATGGCGATTTCCGGTCGGGCTATTACCGAGATCAAACCTTCATGATGGCCAGCGGCCTGCTCACGGTTCAAGAATTCTTCGCACAGCTTTACGCACATCCAAGTCTGGAGGCCGACCCATCTTCTGCCGGGCGTTCCATGAACGGACATTTCTCCACTCGGTCTATAAATGACGATGGAACATGGAGAAACCTGATGGAGCAGAAGAACAGCGCATCAGACCTCTCTCCTACTGCGGGTCAGGTTCCTCGGTTGTTGGGTCTGGCCCATGCATCGAAACTGTTCCGTCAGAATGAGGAATTGCACACGTTAACGCAATTTACCGATAAGGGAAACGAAGTGGCATTCGGCACCATTGGCGATGCCAGCACTTCCGAAGGTCATTTTTGGGAGACCATGAATGCCGCAGCCGTCACGCAGGTT
>CAMCFW010000300.1 GCA_945874195.1 Chryseobacterium gleum | reverse complement strand
ATATTTCCACAGCATCTGTATGAAAATTGGCGCCTTCGGTAATATCTATGGTCTTGGCCTTGCTTTCGTTCGGGTCAAGAATGAACGACTTTTCTTTGGGGTGAACAGTCACTCCATCAACCGTGATCGAGAATTTGGAAGGTTCAACTAGAAGGAAATCGTTGGTGCTATTCGTAAATTTGGCCTTGCACTTGAACATATCGATCCTTGAAACACCATTTGAAAACTGGACAGCGAATTCGCGTACTTCGATGGCTTCTTCAATGTCGCTATAATAATTTGTGTGTTTCGGATCTACTTTCTTCTCCTTTTGGGCAAGGACAAGATTGGAAAAACTGCACGCGAGTGAGGTAATTAATGCGAGAGAAATAGTTCGTTTCATGAGTTTTGGTTTAAGTTCGGACGGGATTTGCAACAATAATACCAAAATGAAAGATTAGCCAAGAGGATAAACAATGAAAAGCGCTGATGCTCAGATTTTCTCAACCTTGATGATCTTCACGGGGCAGACTTTCACAGCTTCAAGGTTCTGTTCCAGTTCATCGTCACCAACTATTATTGAATGGAAACCGCGCTTTTCTGTGGCTCCGATAAGGGTGCATTTGCCATCTTTTTTGCTCATCCGCCACCGGTCGAAGGCCACTTCAACACAATAGTTGCAGCCAATGCACTTATCGCGCTGTTGCGTAATGCGGATCATGCAGGTTCAATACGATAGAGTTTATCTGAAGGACGGATGACCTCACTGATCGGAATGGAGAAGCTCACACCTTTCTCTACCACATCTACAAGCTGATTGTCAACGCGCATTTCGGAGATGACCTTCTCCACCACCCCAGTAGTTGGACCGGTCACCAGAATCTTGTCACCTATTTTCAAAGAATGAGATTCCATGAGGAACTCGGCCACGTTGATCTTCGGAAAGTATTTCACGCCTTTACCGACATATTTCTTCTTGGTGGTGGCCTGCGAACCGTGTCCCGGACTCCACTCTCCCAACTCTTTCCCAAGGTAATAACCGTCCCAAAAGCCCCGGTTGTAAACCGTAGAAAGTCGCTCGTTCCACCCTTCGATCTTCTCTTTCGTGTAGGTGCCATCTTGTATTGAAAGTACTGCTTCCTTGTAACACATGGTCACTTCCTTCACATACTCTGGAGCCCGTCCACGGCCTTCTATCTTAAGCACAGTAACTCCTGCATCGATGACCTGATCTAGAAAACCGATGGTGCATAGGTCCTTAGGCGACATGATGTACTCATTATCAATCTCAAGCTGATTTCCTTCTTCGTCCGTTACGGTGTACGTCCTTCTACAATTTTGCACACAGGCACCGCGGTTTGCCGAAGAATTGTTGGTATGGAGACTGAGGTAACACTTGCCCGATACGGCCATGCAAAGAGCACCATGTGCAAAGATCTCAATGCGCACCAATTCACCTGACGGTCCACGAAGGTCATCGCGCACTATTCCTTTGGTGATGTCCTTTACCTGCTTCAAACTCAGCTCGCGCGAAGTGACCATCACATCTGCAAAATGGGAGAAGAATTCAACCGTTTCCAGGTTTGTGACATTGGTCTGAGTGCTGATATGCACCTCAACCTTCTGCTTAGCCGCATAGTTGATCACAGCCTGATCGGAAGCGATGATGGCCGTGATTCCTGATTTCTTCACGCCATCCACAATGCGCTTCATGAGCGAAAGGTCGTGATCGTAGATGATGGTATTGAGGGTCAGATAGGTCTTCACTCCTATCGGGTGGCATATCTCGGCTATTTTTTCGAGGTCATCGAAAGTGAAGTTGTTAGCGGCACGGGCGCGCATGTTCAGCTGCTCAATGCCGAAATAGACCGAATCTGCTCCTCCTTGAAGAGCAGCCATCAGCGAATCGAAAGACCCAGCAGGGCTCATTACTTCTATATTTCCCGTCATGAAAGATGGTTTTTTGGGGCTGCAAAGATACGTTGGAATAACAGGAATAAGCGAATTCGGGCATTTTGCGACTTGCTCTCAGCTCTGATTCGCTACTTATCTTGCGCACTATGAAGTATACAGTTCAAAATGCGCCTTTTCCGCTCAAACAACTCAATTGGGCTTATGGGCTTTTGGTGGGAGGGCTTTGGTTCGGACTCACGCTTCTTTCGCGTTCTTCTCAGCGCGTAGAGTATGCGGGAAATGAAAACCTTGCTTCCAGCCCAAATCACATCTATGCTTTCTGGCATCAAGATCTTCCAATTCATTTTGCAGTGAACACTCGGATAAAAGAACCACAGATATGGCTGCAGCACCCCATGCTGTTCATGAAACCGATCCACATGACCGCCAAGTGGATGGGCGTGAAAGAATTGGCCTATGGCTCATCTGGTAACAGCGGCAAAGAGGCTCTAGAAAGGGTTATGCATCAACTGAAGAACGGATACAGCACGATGATCAATCCTGACGGTCCGGCCGGGCCGCCAAAGAAATTGAAACCGGGCGTGATGATGATGGCACTCGAAACAGGTGTACCGATCATTCCAGTCACGATGACCGCTTCGCCCTGTTGGGTTCTAAATACATGGGACCGAAAGAAATTCCCCTTGCCGTTTTCGCGTATCTGCATCACCTATCACAAGGCCATTCATATTCGCGAAGCATTTACTTCCACCGATATGGATCATCTACAGGCTGTCCTTTCATTATAAGTGCTTGGAATGTACTCTAAACACTAACGAATGAAAGGGTTGATTGAATCTTGTAGCGCTCCCTCGCCATCATTCAGACTCACAATAATCGTCATCTCAAACATGCGTTTAAGGTAACTGCAGGGTTGAAAGGGAATTGGCAAGTTGAGACGAAGTCGTTTATTTGTATTCACTTTCACAACGTATTCATGAGATTCATTTCACTGAGTGTCTTCTTTATGGTCAGCCTAATGGCCTGCCAATCTCCAACTGAGCCCGAAGTAAGTGTTCCTGAACGTACTGGGGCCAACAACCTCTCTTATCGTTGGGCCGAATTGGCCTTGACGGCAACAGGCAATGACACCGAACGTTTCCGACCTAGGCCTACCGTAACCTCTCGCTATCTGGCATTGATACACGTGGCCATTTTCGATGCTTGGTCGCGATACGATTCGCTGGCCACCCCTGTCTATCTGCAACAAGTGGAACGCAGACCGGTCAACGAACAGAATCTGAAGAATAAGGAAATAGCGATAAGTTATGCCGCGCTGCGTACCCTGAACGAATATTATTTCTCAGACACGGCCCTTTTCTCCGATTTCATGCGTCAACTGGGCTACGACCCTTACGACCTTTCGCTCGATCCTGCTACTCCACAAGGAATCGGGAATCTGGCGGCCATGGCTGTCATAGAAGCACGTAGGAATGATGGTTCGAACCAGTATGGAACGGAAGAGGGTTCGAACGGAACACCTTATTTCAACTATGTAGGCTACGAACCGGTCAATACCGTGGATCGGAACGTTGACTTGAACAGATGGCAACCTAAATACTTTGCCGATGGAAAAGGCGGAAGATTTGCCCCTGCCTGCCTCACCCCATTTTGGAACAAGGTGAAACCCATTTCGTTGAGCAGCAGCGATCAGTTCCGTCCCGGCCCACCACCACTTGTGGGCTCCGAGCAGTTGAAAAAAGAGGT
>CAMCFW010000299.1 GCA_945874195.1 Chryseobacterium gleum | reverse complement strand
AGGAACGGTGTTACCAATACTAGGAAGGAAAGGAGATTGTAGAACTTTTTCATGGGTTTTTCTTCTTAACGATTTATCGACAGTTAGCAGCAAATATAACAAATGTTGCAACATGGGGTAGCATCAGCACGGACGCCTTTTTAATTACTTTGTTGTATGTTATTTTATTTATTTTTCTTTTAGTTGAATAAATGACGCATTTTATTTTTTATTTTATCATTAATGACGTCACATTGTTCTTGGTTTAATTTTTATCCATATGTTCAAATATTTAAGTCGCAAAACTGAAGACGCCACCATCCAGTGTATGTTTCGATCGGAGGGCACATCTCTAAGTTTAAGTTTGTTTTGGTTGAAACCCCCAAGGCCAGTCGTGGTAGTTGACCCAGAATATTTAATATTTAAACACAAAGATCATTGATGAAAAAAATTTCTCCAATGAGCAATAGAAGACAAATTCGCTCGGTTAACAGGTTGTGATAACAACCGATTCAACTTATTAAACTTACAAATCCATGTCGAAACACCACAAAAATAGCAGTGTTTGCACCACGTATTAAGTCGAAAGAAGGATTGAGGGAACTACCGTCCTGAAGCATATTGTGATTAGGTTTGGCGCGATTCAAATGACATTCATTTCATTCAGATGCCGAGTTCAATCGTGACACGAACCTCCGTCATTCGGTTTCTTTGCCTCGGAATTGCGGGTCTTCTTGCTCTTCAACATTGCTTTAATAGTGTTTATCTGTTTGAATTGACGGGCTCGCTCTTGTTGGTACAATTTGGATTAGCACTGGGGTTTTTCATCAGCGGAGCGCTGCTGAAGGACCGATGGACTGTTTTATCCAGCGTAGTGGCGATCGCCTTATCGGCCCCACAGCTCATTACATCGGTTACGAGCCCTAAAATGGAAGATGCTGAAAAACATTTAAGCCTGGTTCAGGCTAACATTTTTCACCATAACCCGAATTTAGACAAGGCGTTGGATTGTTTGATGGCACTGGAACCAGATATCATCACCATTCAGGAACTGAACTCAAAATGGAGGCCGGAGATCTCTCGCATACTAAAACCCATTTATCCCTATTTCCACGAAGAATATCAGGACTCCTGTTGCTATGGGATCGGCATTTATTCCAAACACCCGATTTCGAACAGCCGGTCGATCTTGATTGAAGGCGTATTTGCGATAGAGATTCGGCTTGAACTGCCACACGGAGAACTGACCGTGCTCTCTCAGCACACCTTGCCCCCCGCTTTCCCAAACCGGACAGATGAACGGAACAGGCAGTTGGAGGAGTTATCGGGTTTGATCCGGGTCACATCAGATCCTGTCATCGCGCTAGGCGATTTCAATGTGGTGCCTTGGGATCCGGTCATGAAAAGATTCTTGAAAACTTCGGGACAAACGAGAATTCACTCGGGTTTTCAGGCCACCTACCCTATGGATCTAGGCCTTCCGCTCATTCCGATAGATCACGTGACCTATTCGTCACAACTGTTACCCACCGCCTGCGAGTCGTTCACAATTCCAGGATCGGACCATAAAGGAATACTAGCCTCGTTCAGATTCAAAGAATGATGACTTTTGCCTTCATGAAACGTTTTGGAGTTTTCTTGCTTTTTGCCCTCACCAGCCTGATCGCAACCGGTCAGATCACGCAGACCATCCGGGGTCAGGTGGTAGATGCTGTTTCGCAGCGCGGATTGCCGGGAGCAAGTGTAATTCTTATTGATTCGCTTCTTTTTAAAGGCTCATCAACCGATGAGAACGGAGAATTCCAGCTTGAAGGCATCAAGATAGGAAGGGTTTCCTTGAAGGTGTCGTTCATTGGCTACGAAGATCAACTCCTTCAGAATATGGTGCTGAACCCGTCCAAGCAGTTGGTGCTGAAGATCCAATTGCAGGAGAAGATCAATACGGTTGAGGAAGTGGTGGTGAGGGCTGACCGCGCGGTGGGTGAACCGCTGAACGAGATGGCGGTGGTCAGCGCGCGAGCGTTTTCGGTCGAGGAAACTAGGCGCTTTGCGGGTTCGTGGCAGGACCCTGCACGAGCGGCAGCTGCCTATGCGGGTGTTTCGGGAGGTTCGGACGAACGTAACGACATCATCATCCGAGGCAATTCACCGACTGCCGTGCTCTGGCGTTTGGAGGACATCAATATTCCGAATCCGAACCATTTGAGCTTTTCTGGAAGCACGGGCGGGCCGGTCAGCATTCTCAACAATAACATGTTGGCCAACAGCGATTTCTTCACAGGCGCGTTCCCTTCAGAATACGGCAACGCCAACGCAGGCGCCTTCGACCTGAACCTGAGGCGCGGCAACAACCAGAAGCGCGAGTACTACTTTCAACTCGGTCTAGCCGGACTGGAGTTCGGTTTGGAAGGCCCGTTCACGAAAAAACATCCGGCTTCCTACCTTGCCTCGTACCGCTATTCCACCATGGCCATCATCGGGCTGATGGGCATCGACTTCGGGATTTCCGCCATTCCGCAGTATCAGGATCTCACGTTCGTGATCGATGTGCCGACCAAGAAAAAGGCGGGCCGTTTCACGCTGTGGGGAATAGGTGGGCTGAGTTCCATTCACATAACTGAGAACGCTGGGTTCAGCAGGGCGGGCGAAGAACAGCGCGACCAAAAGCTGGGCCCCGACATGGGTGCAACCGGCCTCACCCACCTCGTTTTCCTAGGCGAAAAGACCAGTTTGAAGACAACCGTGGCGGCCACCGTGCTGCATCAGTGGCAGACCGATTTTGGCTTCGTGGAAACGGATTCCACCTCATTCAGCTACCTCAACCAACGCAACCGAAACGTAAGCATCGGGGCCAGCATCCATTCACAGTTGAACATCAAACTGAGCGCGAAGAGCAGCATCCGCACTGGCATCATCTACGACCAGAAATTCATTTCGTACCTAGACAGCAACATCACCGACATTGCCACCGAAACCTACATGGTGAACCTCAACCTGAAGGACAGGTACGGATTGGCGCAACTTTACGCTCAGTTTCACCACCGTTTCTCAGAGAAGACATCGGGCAGCATTGGCCTACACGGTCAGATGAGCACTCTGAACGCCTCGTTTGCCATTGAGCCGCGCATCGGGTTCAAATGGCAGCCGCACAGACGGCACGCGGTCTCCATAGGTGGAGGCATGCACAGCCAAATGCTGCCGTCTCTCACCTATTTCTTCCAAACCTATGTTCCTTCTGAAAACCGCTACATAAGAACAAATGGCGATGTGGGTTTTTCGCGGAGCATACACGCCATTGTGGGCTACGACTGGACTATTCTGCCCAAACTGCGGCTGAAACTGGAGGGCTATTACCAGTATCTGTATGAGATTCCGGTGGAACCAACACCCAGCTATTTCAGCATGGTGAATGCGGGTGAGAACATTGGCGATGTGGCGGTTCGCGACAGCCTGGTGAACGATGGCATCGGGCAGAACATGGGCATTGAATTCACCTTGGAAAAATTCTTCGACCGTGGGTACTACTTCCTGCTAACGGCTTCTCTTTACAACGCCACCTACCGAGGTAGCGATGGCGTTTGGCGCAATTCGGCCTTTAACGGTAACTACAACCTGAGCGCGCTGGGCGGCTACGAATTCAAGATCAGCAAGAAGAATACGCT
>CAMCFW010000298.1 GCA_945874195.1 Chryseobacterium gleum | reverse complement strand
AACCGGCACCACGATGGTGACTGACTCGGTGGCCCAACAGCAATACACCTATCAGGCAGCCAAGGTCATTAACAGCACCACCGACCGAAGGAATAACTATCTCACCATCAATAGGGGCATGTTGCAAGGCGTGGCACCCGAAATGGCGGTCATCTCTTCAACCGGAATTGTGGGTATTGTGAAAGACGTTTCGAGAAACTATTCGTCCGTCATCTCGGTTCTTCACAAGAATTCGAGCATAAGCGCCAAGCTCATCGATTCCGGCTACATTGGTTCGTTGGTGTGGGATGGGGCTGATTCGCAGGTGGCCCAGTTGCTTGATATTCCGAATCATGTTGAGATAATGGAAGGCATGTTGGTTCAGACATCCGGCTATTCGGCCATGTTCCCTAGCGGTATCAATATAGGCACTGTGCGTTCGGCCAAGGTAAAAGCTGGCGATAACTTTCACACCATTGAGGTTGAACTGCTCACCAACATGAGGTCGGTGAGCATGGTATATGTGGTGAATAATCTGATGCGCATCGAACAGAAGGAACTCGAAAAACAAGTGACCACGAATGACTTCTGATCTGCTCAAATATCTCTGGCAGTTCATTCTGCTGGTCCTGTTGCAGGTGATGGTCTTCAACCACCTGAACCTTGGCGGACACATCAACGCCTTCCCCTACATCTACTTCCTTATGGTGCTGCCCATCTCTTTGGGTAGATTGCCGTTGTTGTTCATCGGTTTTGCGCTCGGACTGGTGATCGATGTCTTCTCTAACACAGGCGGAATTCATGCAGCGGCCAGCACCTTTGTGGCTTTTTACAGACCGCTCTATCTAAAAGCACAGTCGCCTCGCGAAGGTTATGAATCGTTGGCACTGCCACACATGAAATCCTTTGGTTTGGCCTGGTTCATTCCGTATGCAACACTCATGGTGGTTATCCATCAATCGTTTCTGTTCTTCCTCGAAATATTCCGGTTCACCGAGTTTTTTCAGACCATTTTCAAGGTGGTGCTCAGTTCGGGGCTCACCCTGTTCCTGATCCTTCTAGCAGAGTACCTTTTCATTTCTGATAAACGCAGATAATGGCGTATCAACAGAAACATACCGACCGTATGTATGTGTTGATGGCCATTGTGGTGCTCATCTCTGCTACCTTTTTGGGCCGCCTGTTCTTTATTCAGGTTTTGGACGATTCTTATCGGCTTTCGGCTGAGAATAACGTACTCCGCTATCAGGTCGAATATCCGGCCCGCGGGCTGGTATACGACCGCGATGGTGAACTGCTCGTATACAACGAAGCGGCTTACGATCTGATGGTGATACCAAAACAGGTGGTGGACATTGACACCATGGCCATTTGCGGTCTGCTGAACATTACGAAGGAGGAATTCAGCAAAAGACTGAAGGAGGCGCGCGATTATTCATCGCGCAAGCCGAGCGTATTTCAGAAACAGATATCGTCCATCACCTATGCTGATATGCAAGAGAAGCTCTATCGCTTGAACGGCTTCTTTGTTCAGAAACGGACGCTGAGAAAGTATCCGCGACCAATTGCAGGCCATCTGTTAGGGTATGTGGGCGAGATCAGTCAGAGTCGACTCGATCAGGACCCTTACTACAGCAAAGGCGATTATGTGGGCATTAGCGGACTGGAGAAATCGTACGAAGTCGAGTTGAGAGGAAAGAAGGGGGTGAAGGTGGTGATGGTTGATGTGTTCAATCGACCAAAGGGAAGCTATAAGGAGGGTAAGTACGATACGGTGGCCGTTGCCGGAAAGACCCTCGTTTCGAGCATCGATGCAGAATTGCAGGCTTACGGGGAGCTACTGATGAAGAACAAGACGGGCGCTATTGTGGCCATTGAGCCATCAACAGGCGAGATATTGGCGCTGATCAGTGCGCCTACGTACGACCCTAACCTGCTCGTGGGGCGTGTGCGATCTAGCAACTACGCCATGCTTCAGATCGATACGTTGAAACCGCTCTTCAACCGTGCCTTGCAAAGTGAGCAGAACCCACCCGGTTCCACCTTCAAACTTATCAATGCATTGATAGGACAGCAGGTGGGAGTGCTGAACGAGCACACCACCATCGGCTGCCGAGGCGGATACATCTCAGGCAGTTTCCGAATGGGATGCCATCCACACCGCTCACCTCTTAACCTGCGCGAATCCATTCAGCAATCCTGCAATGCTTACTACGGAACCGTTTTCAGGAACATCATCGATCATACTGGAAATGCTGCCGAAGGATTTGAGATCTGGCGCAACCATGTTCAGAGTTTTGGCCTAGGCACGAAATTCAATACCGACCTTCCGATGGAATATGCGGGAAAGTTGCCCACTAAGGCCATGTACGATAGGATCTATGGCGTGAACCACTGGAAATCGCTTACCATCATTTCCATGGCCATTGGCCAGGGCGAATTGGGCACCACGCCTCTTCAATTAGCCAACATGACGGCCGCCATCGCCAATCGCGGGTTCTATTATCCGCCCCACTTGGTGAAGGCTATTGACGGACAGCCCATCTCCAATCGTTTCACCGAAAAACACATGACCACCATCGGGCCTCAATATTTCGACCTCGTGATTGACGGAATGGCCTTGGTGTTTCAGCCTGGCGGAACGGGCTATCGATCTCGGAACGATAGCATTGTGATGTGCGGAAAGACAGGGACCGCTCAGAATCCGCATGGAGAAGATCACTCCATTTTCATCTGCTTTGCACCAAAGGACGATCCGAAGATCGCTTTGGCAGTGTTTGTGGAGAACGGGGGAGGCGGAAGTAAATATGGAGCGCCCATTGCCAGTCTGATGGTTGAGAAATATCTGACAGACACCATTAGAAGAGTGGCATTGGAAGCTCCTATTCTGGAGGCTGACCTGATCACAAATCCACCGAAGCCGAAACCTAAAAAGAAATGAGGAAGGAATCGGGCATATTCTCAGGCATCGATTGGATCACTGTCATCCTCTACCTGGTCATGGTACTGATGGGCTGGGTAAGCATTTATGCGGCCGTATACAACGAAGAACACCAGAGCATATTCGACACCTCGCAACGCTACGGAAAACAGCTCATCTGGATAGGGCTTTCTGTGTTTGTGGCATTTGTTATTCTACTTATTGACGGGAAGTTCTATTCCACCTTCGCCATTCCTATTTATATAAGTCAGTTGATCTTGCTAGGAGTGGTGTTGGTCACTGCGCGCGATGTGGCCGGGGCCCGCTCGTGGATAGATATCGGCTCGTTCAAGTTGCAACCTTCCGAGTTTGCCAAAAGCGCCACGGCATTGGCCATTGCCTATTATCTCAGCACGCTTAACATTCGCATGGACGACCTGCGAACCAAGGTCGTCACCATCATTATTGTGGCAATCCCGGCCGCTATGATCCTTTTGCAAAACGACACCGGTTCGGCCTTGGTGTTCGGAGCCTTTGCCTTGGTCATGTATCGCGAGGGACTTTCGGGCAACTTCCTACTTTTCGGTCTGGCCTTGGTTGTTCTTTTCATCTTTTCGTTGTTGTTTCCGCTCAAGACCATGCTTATTCTTTTGGGCATCATCGTGTTTGTCGTGTTCATCTTCCAACGCAAGAAAACATGGTTGATGGCCGTCTTTCACGTGTTGGCCTTGGCCGTGCTCGTTGGTTTTGTATTCAGTGTCGATTACATT
>CAMCFW010000297.1 GCA_945874195.1 Chryseobacterium gleum | reverse complement strand
GAAATAACCCAGTGCCCATTGATGTCCTTCCTGTGGCTTCACTTTATCGGTGCTAGGCATCCATAGATCGGTCGGGAAGCTGATGGAGGCTAGGCTGGCAAGGTGGATGTACTGGTAATTCATGGTATAAGATGCCTTGATGGAATTGTGTTTTCCCAACATGACCCTGCCCGATACTCTCGGTTCGGCAATTCCATAGGTCTTCACGTTTTCCAAGGTGCCATATCTGGTGGTGTCCACTACCTGTCCCACTTCATTCTGAATATATCTATCGAAGGGTCCGGTGTGCGCAAACAATGAACCCCTGATTCCTACATTGATTCTGAATCGGTCTGAAATATCCCAATCGTCCTGTATATAAACGGCTGCTTCATGGGCGTGATATCTGATCACTCCGCCAAGATCCAACTCGGTATCGCCAGTTCTGGCAGAAACACTGCTTGGCGTAAAAGTGTGATAGATATAGTTGGCCCCATACTGCACATTATGTCGAATATCGGGCATCCAACTAAGGTCCAATTTCAAGTTGAAATCGCGTATGCCCGACTGCAATTTGAGTTCGAACTCCTGTTGACCGGCCCCGAATTCGAAGGTGTAATCGCTAAATATCAGCGAGGTATTCATGAACATCTTCGGATTGAAGATATGGTTCCATCTCAGCGCTCCCGTTCCATTTCCCCAGGCAATATTGGCGGTGAAATCGTCCTGGCTCTTGAATCCGAAAACGTCACGTCCGAAATAGCCACTGGCAAATATTCGGTCCTTTGGTCCCAATGTGTAGTTGACCTTCGCATTCACATCGAAAAAATAGTAAGATGCCCCAGCAAAGAATCCACCTCCATTTCCATTGTCGTTATCGTTGGTGGCCGCGTTGGCAATGGCACCGCCCAAAAGGCCAGCATAGGCAAAACGGCCGGATACAATGAACGACCCTTTGTCTTTTACGATCGGACCTTGAAGGGTAAGCCGGGAATTGATGACACCAATTCCACCCTCAACTTCAAACTTCTTGTTGTTGCCTTCTTTCATACTGATGTCCAACA
The DNA here is from genome assembly GCA_945874195.1 of Chryseobacterium gleum. Lineage (GTDB taxonomy): Bacteria > Bacteroidota > Bacteroidia > UBA10329 > UBA10329 > UBA10329. Next base: position 2,632 of record CAMCFW010000297.1, on the reverse strand, counting down.
CCGCAGCCAAACGTCCACCATATTTGGCAGGCATTCCACCCTTTATCAGCTCCATTCCCTTTATCGCATCAGAATTGAACACGGAAAGAAAACCGAACAGGTGCGATGCATTATACACCACGGCCTCATCCAGAAGAACTAAGTTCTGGTCGGGCCCGCCTCCTCGCACATACAGTCCTGAATTCCCTTCAGAACCCGACTTGACTCCTGGCATCAACTGAATGATTTTAATAATATCCACTTCGCCCATCAAAGCGGGTAGTTCCTTCACCTGTTGAATTGGAATTTCAACCGTGCTCATTTTGGTACTTTTGGTATTCTCGTCCTTCTTTTCTCCTCTAACAACAACTTCCTCTTTAGTATAGGCCGATTCCTTCAGTTCAAGGTCAATCGTCAAATCCTTGGCCAGGTCGATCTCCTGTGCGTATGTCTCAAAACCGAGGAACGAAACTTTCAAAGTGTATTTTCCTTCGGGAAGAGTAAGCGAATAGAACCCATATACGTTGGTGGTGGCTCCCTTCATGAGCGGCTCAACAAAAACGTTCGTGCCGATCATGGTCTCACCATTGGCAGCATCAGTCACCGTTCCGCTGATGGTATACTTGTTCTGAGCGAAGGAGGGGGCAATTTCAAGAAAGGTCGAAACCGAGATCAATAGCAACGCTAAAAGCGTTCTAAAAAAGGTATTTGAGAACATTATCGGGCGGTGAATCAGCTTCGTTTTTTCAGCGCTGCAAATGTAACTCTCTTTGATTGTCATTTGTTCGTTGAAGAGATCAAATTCGTACTCGATCATCCATGGCTTTCGAATCAACGTGTGTTAGACCTGAATAAGATGTTCGCCACAAAAAAACCCGCTACACCAGTGTGCAGCGGGTCTGTCTATTGTCGGGGTGACTGGATTCGAACCAGCGACCACACGCCCCCCAGACGTGTACTCTACCCGGGCTGAGCTACACCCCGAAAATCGGAGTGCAAATCTAAAGTTTTTCAGTTGCTGAAATGGGAAGGGATAAATGACCGAGGAGTGGTCCGGTCCGTACAGACTTGACCTAATGACAAGCGAAAGTGGAATAAAGGATTGATGCAAGATTGATCATCGATGCGATAGCTTTCCGAACTGTCGATAAAAGATGGTGTCATGTCCAAGAACGGATTGCTAAAATTCATTAATCTTGTATTGATCTAATTATCGAACACAATTTAACCCTGATCATGACTGACCTGCTCAAAAAAACATCTTTTACACTTCTCTTTGCCATCGGATTTTCAAGCTTTTCGAACGCGCAGTGCACCACCGGAAACTGTTTTGATGGTGTTGGCACCTTCTTGTTCGAAAATGGCGACCAGTATAACGGCCAATGGAAAAAAGGCCTTCAATTGGGCTATGGGGTGTATGATTTCGCAAATGGCGATGTTTATAAGGGAAGTTGGAAAGACGGTTTGATGGACGGTAGAGGAACCTACCGCTTTGCTAATGGGAATAAGTACATCGGTGAATGGAAGACCGGAAAAATGAACGGACGAGGACATTTTCATTGGGAATTGGCCGGAGACCTTATGACCAATGCCATTTATGAAGGATTTTTCAAAGATGGTGTTCCAAAGAACATGGAAATCAAGGCCGCTGGTGTGCCGGCTGCCATTCCGAAATCCAAATAACAGAATTGTAAGAGGGCCTCGGCCCTCTTTTTTTTGGGTTATAATGTCTTGGTCACTTATGCAGGCGGGCCGAGCATAAGTTGAATAGAAATGCTGATCGAATCGGTTTTTAGTGTTTTTTAAGAACCGAAGTTTTGCGTTAGCCGTTCGAATACCGTTCTTTGCCCACTTAAATGGAAAAACCAATGAAAAATATTCTACTTACACTTTCCCTCGTTATCGCCACCAGCAGCCTGTCGGTTGCCCAAAAGATCGGTTATGCTGACGTCAATGCCATCCTCTCGGTAATGCCTGATAACAAGAAGATCAATGAAGACCTTCAGATCTATGGAACAGGTCTCCAGAAGAGATTGGACGACATCAAGGCTCAGCTTGATGGAATTGTTACCGAATTCAACCGAGTTCTGGCAAAGGGTGATACCGCAAGTGCACTGGAGCTTCAAAAACAAGGTATGGAAGGTGAGAAAAAAATAAAGGAGGCCTCTCAGCAAGCTGAACAACAACTGGCACAAAAACGAAGTGAATTGCTTCAGCCCGTTCTCGAAAAGATCCGTAAAGCGATGGAATCGGTAGCCAAGAAAAAAGGGTTCGAATATGTTATGAATTCTGTTGATGGATCTGGAACATCCATCGTTCTTTGGGGACCAGAAGGGCATGATATCACCCGCGCGGTGGTTGATGAGTTGGGCATTAAGTTGGAAGGCCAAGGCGAAGCAGCACCAGCTGAATCTCCTGCCCCTGCCAAGAAAAAATAAATTGTCGTTATACGAAGTAAAGAACCGCTTTCGTTCGTTCGGAGGCGGTTTTCTTTTGACCTAACTTTGCTTCGAAGATCTCAGTTAATAGTCGTCAGGTGGCAGATTGCTTTCGTCTGAAATAGCCTACACACTTTTATCTGACTTCTGAAATGTCATATTTGATATCTAACCGATGCTTGGACTGAAACTTCCTACCGACCCACGTTGGGCCA
>CAMCFW010000296.1 GCA_945874195.1 Chryseobacterium gleum | reverse complement strand
TTGGCCAAAAATCTGTTCGAGACCAGAGGAACCCTTCGCGGAGGGGCACTGGTTCAGAAGCCTGCCGAATGGATCATTGCCACCAGATTGGAACGCAGATATACCAAAGAAGAGATCATCGCTCTTTACTTGAACACGGTCGATTTCGTCAACGGGGCTGTGGGCATCAAATCGGCAAGCCTCGTCTATTTCAACACCAGCCCCGATTCGCTGCGTATTGAAGAAGCAGCCGTGTTCGTGGGTATGCTCAAAAACCCAGCACTCTTCAATCCGCGGAGAAGGCCCGAGATGACCTTAGACAGGCGCAACACGGTTTTCGGGCAAATGGAACGGAACGGACACATCACCGAAGAGGAAATGGACTCGTTGGACGCACTTCCGCTCGAACTCGATTTCCGTAGCACCGACCACAACTTGGGAACGGCCACTTATTTCAGAGAATATCTTCGTGGCGAACTGACCAAATGGTGCGAAGAGCATAAGAAGCCTGACGGAACAAGCTACGATCTTTACCGTGATGGACTGAAGATTTACACCACCATCGATTCGCGCATGCAGGCACATGCCGAAAAGGCGGTGAGCACCCATTTGAAAGAGCATCAGGTCAAGTTCATGAAAGACCAAAAGAACAACAAGACCGCTCCTTTCAGAGGAATTTCGGAAGAAGAAGTAGAAGGCCTGATGACGCAGGCCATGAGAAGGTCTCACAGATATAATACACGTCTTGATGCCCGTAAGGATATTAGAGGTCGGTATCGGGAATACTTCGTCCACAAGGGAGAACGAAACAAGTTTGACGTACAGATAGACGAACTCTATAAAGCCTACGAACGAGCGGGCAGAATGGAAAAGCTCGATGAACAAGAAGAGATCAAGGAGCAGATCGATGATCTGAAGAAGAAATCGGCCAAACTTCAGCCCGACCTTGATGAGACATGGGAAGCCTATCAGAAGATTTGGAAACCGTTCGATGATTCGCTGCGGGCCGAATTCAATAAACCCGTCCCAATGACCATCTTTTCGTGGGAAGGAGAGAGAGACACCGTAATGACACCTTTGGATTCGATCCGTTATTACAAACACTTCCTTCAGGCCGGGCTGATGTCGATGGATCCTCGAACAGGATTTGTGAAGGCCTGGGTCGGTGGGATCAACTACAAGCACTTCAAATACGACAACGTGAAGCAAGGGGCCCGACAGGTGGGTTCCACCTTCAAACCATTTGTCTATGCCTTGGCCATGCAAGAGGGCTGGTCGCCATGCGAACGAGTGCTGAACATACCTGTCACGTTTGAAAGAGACCGTTGGAACCTTCCTCAGAACTGGACGCCACACAACTCGGACAGTAAATTGGAAGGCCAGGAGATGTCGCTGAAGAAGGCCTTGGCAAATTCGGTCAATTCCATCACAGCATTCGTAATGAAGAAATTCGGCCCGCAGGCGGTTATCGACATGGTGCGTAAAATGGGCATCACCGCCCAGCTGGACCCATTTCCATCCATCTGTCTGGGAACTCCTAGCATTTCGGTCTACGAAATGACCGCTGCCCATTCCACCTTCACCAACAAAGGCGTTTATACCGAACCGGTGGTCATTACAAGAATTGAGGACAAGACCGGAAACGTGCTTGAGGAGTTTGTGCCGAACACGCGCGAAGTAATGGACGAGCAGACGGCCTACACCATGATCAACCTGATGGAAGGTGTGGTGCAGTCGGGTTCGGGGGTAAGGCTTCGGTATCGTTATAAATTGAATTACCCGATAGCTGGAAAAACAGGCACCACACAGAATCAATCGGACGGTTGGTTCATGGGCCACACGCCCGATCTCGTAACCGGGGTCTGGGTGGGCTGCGAAGACCGCGCATCTCATTTCCGGACCATTTTGGAAGGTCAGGGTGCGGCAATGGCATTGCCCATCTGGGCACTCTACATGCAGGGTGTTTATGAAGATCCACGCATCGAAATATCGAAAGGCCCGTTCGAAAGACCCGATAGTGAGCTGAAAGTGGAGTTGGATTGCAACAAATATGACCGGATGATGGGCAACAAGCCCGGAGCATACGAAGAACCCGAATTCGAATAGCAGATGAACAAAGTAGTTAGTGGCCCACAGCAGGCCTTGGTCGGATTGAAGGATGGAATGACGCTGATGTTGGGTGGCTTCGGGTTGTGTGGTATACCCGAAAACAGCATTGCCGAACTTGTGGAACTGGGAGTGAAAGACCTAACCTGCATTTCGAACAATGCCGGAGTTGATGATTTCGGCCTAGGACTCTTGCTTCAGAAACGTCAGATCCGCAAAATGATATCCTCATACGTAGGCGAGAACGACCTGTTTGAGCGGCTCATGCTGAGTGGCGAACTGGAAGTTGACCTTATTCCGCAGGGATCGTTGGCTGAAAGATGTAGAGCAGGAGGAGCTGGCATTCCGGCCTTTTTCACACCGGCCGGATACGGCACCGAAGTGGCCGAAGGCAAAGAAGTGCGCGTTTTCAACGGAAAGCCGCACATCCTTGAGGCGGCACTAACTGCGGATTTTGCCATTGTAAAAGCGTGGAAAGGAGACCACAATGGAAACCTCATATACAAAGGCACCGCACGGAATTTCAACCCCATGATGGCCATGGCCGGAAAGATTACTGTAGCTGAGGTGGAAGAGCTGGTGGAACCGGGCGAACTGGACCCTAATTTCATACACACGCCCGGCATCTTCGTTAATCGCATTTTCCAAGGAAAGAAATTTGAAAAGAGGATAGAGAAACGGACCGTTCGATCAAGATAATGGACCGTTTTGGATTCCTGACCGATGAGAGATCGATATGGGGCCGCTGGCTTCCGCGATTGTTCGTCATCTTTTGGGCCCTCTTCGCCTTCGATAAGGCGGACATCATCACCAAATTGGATCAGCGCCCCGTGGGCGAGCATCTTTGGGCTCAGCTCGACCGAGGCTCGTCCGCGTTGTGCTATTACATGGATGACGCCCCATTTCTGCTTCCACGTTGCCATCAGACAAGTTCTGACAACGAAGGAATAACGGCAGGCGAATTTCCGCTCATCCCCTACACGGTTTCGAAGCTCTATGCACTGTTCGGTTTCAACGAGAAGTATCATCGATTGCTGGTGTTCGGCCTAACGCTTCTAGGGTTGGTGTTCGGCTTTGGGGTGATGCGTCAATTGATCGGCTCTGCGTGGTGGGCTGCAGTGGTCACAAGCCTGTGGTTCGCATCGCCTAACCTGATCCTCTATTCCATCTCGTTTTTGCCCGATGGACCGGCCATGGCATTTTCATTGGCCGCCATTTACTTTCTCATCAGAACGGAGAGTGGTCGGTGGCATCATGTTTTCGCCTATGGGTTTTTCCTCGCATTGGCGGGGCTGCTGAAACTTACTGCCGTGGCGGTGATCATACCGGTGGTGGTGGCCTATCTTTTTAAGACGCTCGATCGGGTCAGCATTATTTCCAGACTGAAAAAAGTGGCCATTCCAACAGTTGTGGCCATGGTGGTCATCGCTTCGTGGGTCTTCTATGCCCGTTGGCTGAATGAACAACATCACACGTTCACATTTCTGCTTCATGCATTGCCACCACGCAGCATTGATGAGCTGATGCAGGGCATGGCCACGCTTAATGCACTCAAGGAGTGGTATTACATCATCGGTCTGTGGTGGTTTCTTGCGGCCGCCACCCTGCTTCAACTC
>CAMCFW010000295.1 GCA_945874195.1 Chryseobacterium gleum | reverse complement strand
TCGACCGACAATGGAGGATACCTACGGACTTTGCCTTGCAACGCGGACTTACCGTTGAACAACACTGCAAGCGAATACTTGAATTTGCAGACGAGTTGCACCGGTCTGATCTTAACCGGCCCTCTTTCCAAGTTCCACCACCTCAAGGTCCTTGATATTGCCACCATCCAACGTGAAGCGCAAAAGCGTCTTAACCTGATGGAAACCATGAATTCCGGCAGCACCAGGGTTCATGTGCAGCACCTCGTATTTCTTATCGAACATCACTTTCAGAATGTGAGAATGGCCACAGATGTAGAGTTTGGGCCGTTCTCGCTCAATGATGGCTCTGGCGCGGGCCGTGTAGTGACCGGGATAGCCACCAATGTGGGTAATGAACACCTTCACACCTTCCAGTTCAAACAATTGATCCTCCGGAAAACTGATGCGCAATTTATCTCCGTCAATATTGCCATGCACAGCCCGTAGCGGCTTCCAGGAGGCCAAGGTGTCGGTCACTTGCAGTGTTCCGATATCGCCTGCATGCCAAATTTCATCGCAGGCACTCAGATACTTGGAAAGCGTTGGGTCCAAATGACCGTGGGTATCAGAAAGAAGGCCGATCCGCTTCATCAACGCATAAGATACACCTCTCCGTTGTATCGGAGGTCGTCATTATAAATGTCAATGTCAATGACCGCGAAGAGGCATACATAGGTGTGGATTACTTGCATTCCATCGTATGTGCCGGCCTTCTGATAGGAATGCATTGGTTGAGTAAAGCTAAAGAACGCGTTTGGCATGGGGCTCGTAATAGGTCGATCAGGATGCTTGTTCAGATCAGATGGCGGTGACCGAGCCGACCGGTATCCAACCAACATTGCCGTTGGACAATTTGATACGGACCCATCCATTGAGTTCCTCGCCCATTTTAACAACCAATCCTTCGTGTATGACGAACAGATCTTTCCCGTTTTGATCAGGAGCACTTCTGGCCGTTAACGTAGGAGTTAAGACCACCGCGCGGTCGTCATTCACCAAGTGTTGGAAATTCTTCTGCGCTGCATAAATGGAGAACGAGCCCCAACTTAGCAACACCAATGCCGAGTAAAACGTCAGACGCCTCACTCCTACTTCGCTAGAAAATCTGAAGAGAAGCAAGCCGAGCAGCCCAAGGGCAATGGAAATCACAGCATTCCATGCCCAACCATCCGTGGAGAAGGTGATAAGTAGGGTTTCCCACCATTCCATGAAAAACAGCTTTGGCATCTCTTGCACCTTGTCCTTAACACTTAGGTTAGCCAACTTCAAGTTGAATTGGATATCCTCATCGCCAGGTGATAATTTCAAGGCGCGTTCATAATTCAGTATGGCCGGAGCGATCTGTCCGGCCTTGAAATACGCGTTGCCCAGATTGTAATGCAATTCAGCCGAAACATACTCTTGGGCCAGTATCTGTTCGTATTGTGCAACTGCTTCGGTGTAAGACTCGGCCATATAGGCTTGGTCAGCTTCGGCTTTAGTGGTTTCAACCTGCGCGAAAGCTGCTATAGTGCTCAGCAATGCAAAAAGAAGAATGAACTGTTTGATCCCTTTTCTAAGCATGATTCTCCACGTTTACAATGGCACCCAGTGCTTCCTCATACACGCTACCCATCTGTTTGTCAGCACCTGGTGCAAATCGGGCAAATTCGGTCTTATCAAGCACGCCAATAAATCCGTTCACAGTTTCCGCAGGAACATTCTTTTCGGCCAGAACAGATCGGATCCTATCCTTGCTTAAGGCAGATACCGGAATGCTGAATTTATCGGCAGCGTAATCTGAAAGCGCTTTGAAAACCTCTTCATAGAATGAATCGGTCTTATTGGCATCCCACAATTTCTTTGCTTTTGTCAATCGCTTTTTGGCCAGTCCGGTGGCTTTTTTGCTGCGCAAACGTGTCACGTCCTTGCCTTGTGCCTTCTGAAATTCCACATAACCGAGCAGCAGAACAAAAAGCAAAATCGGAATTACCAAGGCAGCATAAAACGGTACGGAACGATAGAACAATGAATTTCCGGATTCAAGGGGGTACTGGCCTTGTTTTATGTAGCGAATGTCACTTCCTATGAGACGGATATCTTCCTTATTTGCAATATTCACCGCTGGTGATACGCCTTCTTCTCCTTCTCCCTTTTCCACGATCAGGTCGAATGCATCTTGGGTCACGGTTTTGAATTGACCTGCGGCTGCATCAAAATAACTGAACGAGAAAGGGCCTATTTTAAAATCGCCTGCATAGCGTGGAATAAGCACATATTCGAAAGTTCGCGAACCTGAGATACCTTTCGAACTTACCTTGATATTATCGCTGGTCTTCGGATCGTAGACTTCAATATCTGGTGGAAACTCAATATCGAGCGGCTGCAATTGAAGCAGATTTGCATCGCCACTCACCGTTATCTTCAAGTTCACAGCTTCATTGGATCTGGTCTGCGTCTTGTCGAGCGCTGCTTTCATGGTCAGATTCCCGGTGAGCCCACTGAAATCGCTCGGCTTTCCGGCCGGATAAGGTTTGACGCTGATCTTCACCGAATTGGACTTTATGGGCCGCTTTGAATCTTCGTAGCCTCCGAAAAACTGATCGAATACCGAACGGCCACGACCCGAGGCCCGTTCTCTTACAATGACACTTAATTCCATCGGATCAATGGTCAATTCGCCCGATTTCTGAGGATAAATGATCAATTGCTTGATAAGCCCTGTTTGATACATGACTCCATCTATTACCTCATTCTGAAGCTGTATCTGCTGATCGGAGGTTGTTTCCTTGGTCCAGAATCCTTCGAAGGATGGCATCTTCCAATCTTGGAAATTGACCATCGTCACGCGGCTGTAAATCTTAAGATCAACTAGGATCTTTTCGCCCAGATATGCAGAGCGTTTACTCACTTCCACTCGGGCAAACAGGTTGCTTCCATCTCCTGAACTACTTTGATCTTTCGCTTTCTGCTGCGTTCCACTGTTCTGCGTTGCGTTCTGAGCAGACCCCTGCAAGACTTTGATGGTCAACTCGTTGGAAGACACCACGCCATTGCCTGCCTTGATCTTTGCAGGGCCTATCTTGAATTCGCCAACTGATCCGCCAACGAGCACATAAGAATAGGATGTGGACTGCGACATGCTTCCATTAACGAACTGCATGCTGGTGCTTTGATTCGGTCCGCTAAGCACTTGAAATCCAGTTATTTCCGGGGCTACGAAGTTTGAACCGCTAGCATTCAGCTCCCAAGTTATCTGAAACCGCTGGCCTACCTGAACCTGGTTGGGGGCAGATGCGGTCAATTTTTGGGCATCTACGGTTTTAGCCGATATGACTCCCAAAATGAGCACGAAAAGATATGTGATGCTTAATCTCAATTTTTAATTGTTCATTCTTGATCTATAATCGAAGACTCACCAGTCCTTCTCTACTTTCCCTTTTGTTCCTGTCTTCACTTTCTGAGCTTCCAATCTATCTCGGATCTTCTTCTCGTCCTGATTCAACGCATCCAGCATCCGTTCGGCATCCTCCTTCGATATTTCGCCATCCTTCGGTTGCTCCTGCTGATCCTTCTCTCCTTTTTCATCCTTAGGCTTATCACCTTTGTCCTGCTTGTCCTGTTTATCCTGCTTATCGTCCTTATTGTCTCCCTTTTGATCCTGTTCCTGTTTTTCGTCCTTCTTCTCGTCCTGTTTCTGATCT
>CAMCFW010000294.1 GCA_945874195.1 Chryseobacterium gleum | reverse complement strand
GTGAATGACCATCCCACTTGCGTGAATTGGCATCCCATCCGCGTGAATTCGCATCCTGTCTGCGTTACCTGTCGTCCTGTCCGCGTAACCTCGCATCCTGTTCGAGTTACCTCGCATCCTGTCTGCGTAACCTCGCTTCCTGTCTGAGTGAATTCGCATCCCATTCCCGTGAATTCGCGTCCTGTCCGCGTGAACTCGCTTCCTGTCCGCGTGTTGTCGCATCCGGTGCCAACAGAAGAGTCGTCTACTTTCCTAAAGTTGATGGATCCAGGGCTAATCCCATTCACCGCAGAATAGTACCTTGGCGGTTCACCATTAAAAACGGAACACCATGTTCAACGATAAGATCAGCCAGCGCATTCTTGCCGCCTCGCTCGGAATCTCAGCCATCCTACTTAGCGTTAGCTGCTTCGTATTTGCCACCGATCAGACTGGAATGGCCAATGCAGAAGACATCAGTAAACTGGAACTCAATGCCGATTGGGATACCGAACTGAGGGGATGAGTAGGTCTTGGCATTGTGGACGGCACCGGCTACTTCGTGGTTTGGGCGCAGCCCAACAAACTCTATAAGGTTGACCTGGCCAAGGCATCTGATTGGTATGCTGAATAAGCTGACGGCCGCTCAGAACCACTTCTTTCTGCGGAAGTAGGCGAGCATGGCGAAGAAGATGGCGACCATGAGCCCCCAAGCGGCATAGTATCCGTATTTCCATTTCAGTTCGGGCATGTTGTCGAAGTTCATTCCATAGATGCCCACAATGAAGGTGAGCGGTATGAACAGCGATGCGATGACCGTTAGCACCTTCATCACCTCGTTCATACGGTGGTTCATGTTGGCCAAGTGAATCTCCATGAGTCCGGAGAGCACTTCGCGGTTGGTTTCCAGGTTGTCCGATATCTGAATAAGGTGATCAAAGACATCGCGGAAGTACTTTTGGTTGTTCGTACTTACCAGTTCAGTAACGCCCTTTTCCAATCCGCTTACGGCTTCGCGCAGCGGCAACAGCGCACGTTTCAGCATGATGATCTCGCGCTTAATGTGTTGGATCGATAGCATGTGATCCTGTTCAACGTTGGATGTGATGACCTCTTCCAGTTCCTCAATGCGCTCCTCCATCCGTTCGGTAACCAGGAAGTAATTGTCCACCACGCTGTCCACAAGTCGGTAAACAAGATAGTCGGCTCCTTTCTTACGAACAATGCCGGTGTTGGTGCGGATGCGTTCGCGGATGGGGTCGAAGATATCGCCCTTGCGTTCCTGAAAACAGAGCACATAGCCTTTGCCGAATACGATGCTCACCTGTTCTCTTTCCAACTGATCCTTTTCGTTGAACCACATCATCTTGAGGGTGAAGAACACGTGGTCTTCGAATGCTTCGACCTTCGGACGGTGTTCGGTATTGAGAATGTCCTCCAGCACCAGGTTGTGAATGCCATAGAACGTTCCGATGGCCTCAATTCGTTTCGGGTCATGGATGCCGTTAACATCGATCCACGAAACATGTGTGTTGTCGAACGAACCTCTGAGTTCTTCAAGGTCTTGCACCTCCTTGGCGCGTTCAAAATCAGCCGAATACTCGATGAGTTCAACCGTTATGGGTTCTTCCCTGTGGCTTCCAATGTGGACAAGCGTGCCCGGGGGCAGCCCCGCCTTGGTAGAATACTTTCGGTGATTCCTTCGGTTACTCAGCATTTTTCGGCAGATCGGTCTTATACACCACGGTGCGGTATGGGTAAGGTATTTCTATGCCTTCGCGGTCGAACCGTTCCTTAATGGTCTTGTACAGGTCGCACTGCATTTCCCACGATTCGTCAGGGTTGCGGCTCCACACATCGGCCCGTAGTTTCACCGAAGAATCTGCGAAGCCGATGACCCTACATTTCACCACCGGAAAACCGGCTATCTTGTCCTCCACATTTCTTCCATCGATGCAAAATGGGTGTTTCAAAGCCTCTTCCGTAATAATGCTGAAGGCCTTGTCGATGTTGCTATCGTAACTGATATTGAACATGAGTTGACGCTTCATGCGTTCGTCACTGATGTTGGAATTGACAATGGTCTGATCGCTTATGACCGCATTGGGAACAATGATGCGCTGATTCTGAAAATCGCGGATCACCGTGTGTCGAAGAGTTATGTCTTCAACGATTCCAGATTTACCATCGTCCAATCTGATAAGGTCGTCTACACGGAATGGTTTGAAAATGACGATGAACACCCCACTCACAATATTTGAAAGGGCAGCCTGAGAGGCGAACGCCAACACGGCTGTTGCAATACCGGCCGATGCCAAAAGCGTGGTTCCGAGCGAACGGAGTTCGGGCACAGAGAAGATGATGAGAAAAATGGCCAGCGAAAAGATGATGAGACTGGCCGCATTCTTTATGAAATTATATTTCGTTGGATCAACCTTCAGATGGATAGAACTGGCGCTGACGAACTGATGTATGAGCCTCCTGATCCAAAGAGTAAGGACCAACGCCAGAAGTAGGATGACCGAATAAAGTATGGGTCGTGGAAGATTGGTGATCTCTAAAAGCATGGCACAGAACTAGTGTCGGTGAAATTAGCCCGACAATCACCATTAAGCAAGGACAATGCTCTTAAATCAATGAACAAGCAGAGGTTTATGAAACATCGTTTCATCTGTTTGCAACTGAATAAGATAGGCTCCAGCAGCGAGCCCCGAAATATCAACCGAAGCGGTGGACGATCGGATGACACGTGAAAGCAGGATCGAACCGGTGGAGGAAATGATGCTTAGCCTGGCCTCATTGAAGTCGGAAGCACAGCTCAGATTCAGTGTTTCTGATGCTGGATTCGGGAAGATGGTCCATGGCTGAGCGGTGGCCTCGTCAATTCCCACATGGCACAACACTTCATCAATCACGATCTCACCGAAATCTACATGCAGTCTGGCTTCAACCGTGTCGGCCCCATCCACATAGAACAGTGCTGTGAGCGAATCGCCCCAATTACCATAGATCACATCGTAACTCACCAGACAGGTGTAGCTTCCGCTTTGCGATTCGAGCGCATTCGAAAAATTGAGTTCGGGACCTGATTCCCCATTCACTTCAACCCCATCTTTAAACCATTGAAAAGTTACCGCATGGTCGGTATTCACCGCAAGCGTCAGATCTTCGCCCGGACAGATCAGCGTATCACCTCCAACTTTGGAAATATCGGGATAGGTGAATCGGCCAAGCACCGCTCGATGGTCGCTGAACTCCGAAATGTCCCACAGAACGGGATCGAGGCTTCGGACCGTTATCACCTCGTTTGTTGCCGAGGTCGGGACCAGGTGAGTGCGATCGCCCCATGCGTGGTCAATGATATCCCCAAATCCGTCATTGAAATTTGATTCCCAAAAGCCGATATGCTGAGGAAGTATGGGATTGATCGAATCTAGAAATGCCTGATAGTCGTTATTGCCATCCACAGGATCGGTGTTAAAATCGCCTCCGAAGATCACTGGCTCGTGAGCAGGAATGTTCACATTGGCTATGAACTCGCGCATTTCGGCCATCTGCGTTCTGCGGGCAAAAATGTCGTCCTCGGCCGAACCTGCATCCATGTGCGTTCCGAAAATGTGATAACGCTTTCCGAGCTTGTTGATCCGTGCATATTTGATACCCTTATTGGACAAACAATCCTGTGCAGCCTGTCCACATTCCTCAAAATCGATCTCGGCTTCCAA
>CAMCFW010000293.1 GCA_945874195.1 Chryseobacterium gleum | reverse complement strand
CAACCGAATGGTGCTGTTCCATCTGATCTGAACATCGATATCATTTCGACCACAGGTCAATTTATACAAACCTTTGCTGTATCGAAGTTGGACGCTTCAGGCAGAATTCGAATTGATGTTCAAGGTCTGGCTGATGGCATTTATTACCTCCGGGCCATAGGCAACGAACAGCAATCAGTAGTACGATTCGACATTATCAAATAAAGAATTAATCAAGGATGAAAAAGATGAGAATCCTATTTTCCATACTCACACTTTGGGCTTTTCAGGCCAATGCAACCGTGGTATTGGTCGATTATACGACCACGAATGTTTGCGAGGGCACTCAGACCATTTTCAACAGCACCTCACAGGTGTCTGGGGGCGCTACGATCACCAATTGGAACTGGGACCTCGACTCAGACGGCCAATTTGATGATGCTTTCGGTCCTAGCATAAGCAACCAGTTCAATTCACCGGGCGTTTATAACGTAGGGCTGCAGATCATAACAGATATGGATCCACCCGTGGCCGTTTATAAGTTGATCACCGTGAACCCTGTTCCGAACGCAAACTTCAGCGCACCTGACGTGTGCTATGGTTCAAGCACTACGCTGACCGATCAATCGACAATAGTATCTGGAAGCATCGTGAACTGGCAGTGGGATCTGGACAACGATGGTAATTACAACGATGGAACAGGAAGTTCCATCTCTCACAACTTCGGACTAGCAGGCAGCTATGTGGTAGGATTGATCGTGACCAGCGACCAAGGTTGTCAGGCAACCATAAACGTGACCATTACCGTAGATCCAATACCATCGGTCGCCTTTTCGGTTCAAGAGGTATGTCTTGGTAACCAGACAGAATTAACAGCCATAAGCACCGTATCTTCAGGTCAAGTGTCGAACTACGCTTGGGAATTGAACGGTAACGGTTTCTTTGATGATGCCTCAGGTTCCGACATTACAAACCAGTTCGTATCAGATGGAAATTACCAGATCGGACTACAGGTCACTACAGATCAGGGTTGTGTGAACGACACATTTCAGTTGGTAACGATAGTGCCATTTCCATCGGTCATTTTCACGTTCGATAATGCCTGCCAGAACAGCGCGGTTCAATTCCAAAATCTCACTTCAAATGTTGTTGGAACCATCACTTACGCCTGGACCTTTGGATCAGAAGGAAGTTCAATTTTGGAGCATCCCTCCTTTTCATTCAGCGGAGCAGGCCCTGCGCAGGTTCAACTGATAGGTCTTACATCTTACGGTTGTGCCGACACGTTGACTCAGACGGTTCAAGTACACCCTGCTCCTGAGGCTGACTTTTCGGCAACAGAGGTTTGCTTCGGACAAATAACCAGTTTCACGAACGAGACCGACCCGAAAGGATCGACCATCGAAAGTTATTATTGGGATTTTGGCGATGGAAATGTCAGCATTGGCGCCAACCCATTCCATCAGTATAATGATGCTGACAGTTTCCTGGTCACGATGGTAGCCTACACCACTGATGGATGTAGAGACACCATCCAACATTACGTTCACGTATGGGATCTTCCAAACCCGGTAATAACTGCAGACGGCTCACTGTTGTTCTGCGAGGGTGAAGATGTGACCCTTACCGTCAATCCGACCGGGGTTTCGACACTATGGAGCACAGGAGAGGTATCTCAATCCATCACGGTGGACACTACAGGACAATATGAAGTACTGATAGCAGACGAACACGGTTGCCTAGGACAGGACCAATTATTGGTCTTTACATGGTTATTGCCTGAGTTGTCCATCAGCAACGACACAACTGTTAGCTTAGGCGAAGAAGTTCCACTTTGGGTATCTGGAGCCAATTCTTATGATTGGACACCTGCAACATATCTGGATGATCCGACAAGTGCCACCCCCATAAGCTCTCCAAAGGAGTCTATTTCCTACTCTGTGGTAGTATCTGACCTCAATGGTTGCCAGTCTACCATAACTGTAGACATAAGGGTTCTCATCGATTATAACTTGAAACCTGTCAACCTCTTCACTCCGAACGGAGATGGCGATAACGAGCGCTTTTACATTGGAAATATCGAATGCTATTCTGATTGCGCTTTGAAGGTCTACAATCGATGGGGATTGGAGGTTTATTCGTCTAACGCATACCAGAACGATTGGACCGGTGACTTCAACGAAGACAAACTTCCTGATGGAACCTACTACTATGTTGTTGAATGCGATGGCCGAGAAGAGCGTTTTGATGGGGCAGTAACCATCCTGAGATAAAAAAATTAATCACCACACACGAAATCCTACTCGAATGAGAAAGATATACGTTTCATTGTTAATGATTGCCATGATGGCAGGCAGTTTCGTTGGGTTCGCCCAGCAGATGCGTTTGTCCAGCCTTTACAAGGAGAACAGATTTTTGATCAATCCGGCCAATGCAGGTTATGGAGAAGGTCTAAATGGCTACCTCAACTACCGGAATCAATGGACCAACGTGAAAGGTTCGCCAACCACAGCGTTGCTTAGCATGCACACACCGCTTGGCAAGAACACCAACGTGGGTACAAACATCGTTTACGATAAAACGAATTTCGTTTCAACCGTTAACGCTATGCTCGTTTATGCCCACGACATCAAGTTGGCAACCGACCATCAATTGACCCTGGGATTAGGCGTTGGGATCAATCATACCCAATTGAATTTCGATGACGCCATTGTTGAGAATCCGAACGATGTGGTCTTGGCAAATGGCAACGTAGGAAGCACAACATTCGACATGGATGCGGGCATCAAGTACAGTTGGAACAACAAGTTGGAAATTGGAATCGCAGCACCACACGTCATCGAAACTGTTGCCGAAATAAGAGCAAAGGAAAAGGAATTCACCTACGACCTTTCAAGACATTTCAGCGCTTATTTGGGCTACGATTTTTGGATCAAGAAAGATTGGCTCGTTGCACCTTCCGGAATGGTGCGATGGTTGCCTTACAAGACCAACCTTTCTTATGACGCAACGGTAAAATTCGGATGGAAAGAGATTGTTTGGACCTCTTTCACTTGGAGGGCCGAAACGGGACCTGTTGTAGGAGTCGGTTTCAAAGTGGCAGATAAGTTCCTGTTCGGTTATGCCTACGATTTCACTTTGAACGGTATTGACGGAAATCCAGGCGCACCTTGGTCAAACGAGATCATGATAGGTTTCCATTTGGACGGGTTCAAGAAGAAATTCAAAAAACTTGAAGACGACATGGCCGGAATTCAAGCAGATAACGAACTTTTGAATTCCAAAATGGACTCTCTTGAGAATGTGTTGGGTTCAAAATTGGATTCTCTTGAAGTTGAAGTTGGTGGCGTTAAGAAGCGCGTTGATCAACATGATGAAGACCTCGACAGACTCAAAAAAGAGATCGATAGTCTGAATAGGGAGATTCAGGATGTGAACGAACGAATGATCGATACCAATAAATTGAAAGGAATGCTTCAACAGATCATGCCATTCAAAAATCCAGATGGATCGATAGGAATGCAAAAATCTGATCTCGAAAGCGGTTATTATGTGGTTATCGAGTCATTCAGAATAGTAGAAAATGCATGGAAAGGTGTTGATCAATGGAAAGCTAAAAAGCGTGATGCAATCATCGTTTACAACGAAGAGCGAAAGTGGTACTACCTCTATTCCAACAAGTTTGACAATCTTAAGCTTGCCGGTAAGGAATTGAACAAGACCAAGAAAGATGTTCCAGATGCTT
>CAMCFW010000292.1 GCA_945874195.1 Chryseobacterium gleum | reverse complement strand
GTCAGCACGAGGATTACCACAAACCGAGCGATGATGTGGAAAAAGTGAATTTCTTGGGACTGGAGAAGATCGGTTCGCTCATATTCAGCATCATTTCTGAATTGGATAATGATGGCAAATTGGCCTTCACCAAAACAAAGGAGCCCGATCAGGCCAGCAGTCCGCGATTCAGCGTTACCTTGGGTGTGGTGCCCGATTATTTATTCGATGGCGAGGGAATGCGCATTTCGGGCGTGAAGGAAGACCGCGCTGCCGCCAAGGCCGGACTGTTGGAAGGCGATATCGTCATCAAATTGGGTGACATTGAAGTGACCGAAATGCAGAGCTACATGAAAGGTCTAGCGTCATTCAAGGAAGGCGACAGGACGGTTGTGGTGGTTATTCGCAACGGCAAAAAACTGAAGAAGAAAGTTCAGTTCTAAGTTCACAATAAACCATGGGTTACTGCGTTCAACGCCCGTGAAAAATTTTATCCTCATCTTTCTAATAGGAATCAGCTTCGCGTTCAGCGCTTGCAAAAAAACGGCTGACCCAACCCCAAGTCTCATTCATTCTGAACTAACGTTTCCGATGAATGGAAACCAAGTGGCAAATTCAATCACCGTAGGTTTTCAGTCTCTTTTTATCACCGGAACGAGCTCGATAGGAAATTCATCTCACGCGTTGATACTAAAGGTGAATCTAGCTGGTGAAATCATTTGGCAACGTGAAATGGGTGCTCAAACCCAAGGCACTGGATTGATCTGCACAGCAGATGATAAGCTATTGATGGTTGGCACTTCAGCCGATTTGAATGGCGACCAAAACGTTATGCTCGTCAAACTTGATCAAGAAGGGAATAGCATATGGGAAAGGTCGTTTGGAGGCGCCATGGCCGACCAAGGAAAAGACGTGATTGAATTGGAGAACGGAGATTTCATGGTAATTGGAACCACGCAAAGTTTTGGAGCTGGTGTGGCCAGCATGTATGTCATTCGAACAGATGCAGAAGGCAACGAGGTTTGGAGTAGAACTTTTGGTGGCGAAGGTTTAGATGGAGGTTCAGAATTGGTTCAGATAGATGCCTTCGAAGTAATGCTACTTGGTTTTACAGGCAGTTTTGGTGCTGGCGACCGCGATATTTACATGCAAAGCGTAAGTTTGAATGGCGACAGTCTTTGGTCTTCCACGTATGGCGGGGCAGCTTATGAAGAAAGTCAGGCCTTTGCTATAACCGATAATGGCGGCTTTGTCATGTCGAACCATTCTGCAAGCGAAGAACCGAACCATTCCTTGATGGCCACAAAATTAGACGCCAACGGCTCGGTTATTTGGGAACACCACTTTGGGACTTCAACCGAACATGAAGGCGGAGAAGGCGTGTTGGTTGACTATGATGGAGACTACATCTTTCTAGGTAGGACCAACAGTTTTGGAAATGACGAACAGGTCTATTTTATCAAGACCGATGCAGATGGAAACGTATTGGAGGAATTGAATTTCGGTGCTGAAGGAGATCAGCGCGGTCTGGATATCATTCAAGGTGCAAATTCATATGCCATTGTGGGCACTTCAACCATCAACGGAGACACGGATATTTTACTCATCAGCCATCCGAAGTAAACTTTCTACTCTTCCGTTTTCTTTTTCGGCATTCTACCGGCTTCTTTCAATGCCTTATTGATGATCCATTCCAACTGGCCGTTTGAGCTACGGAACTCGTCCGCAGCCCATTTTTCAACGGCTTTCAGCGTTTCGGGGTCGAGACGCAGAACGAATGGTTTCTTCTTAGACAAGATCTTAGGCTACTTTTTCCAATAGAACGACTATCGTGTTGGCACCACTGTCTGCACTCATCGAGATCGGACGATAGCCTTTGCGGCATTCCTCGTTCAATCTAAGTTCGAACTTCTCCATGCTTTCAAACATCTTCTTGGCAAAAAACTTGAATCTGTTATTCATGTCTCAATGATTTAGCGTTCCTGTATTGACGACCGGGGAGGCACTCTTATCGGAGCAGAGCACCACCATCAGATTGCTGACCATGGCCGCCTTCTTCTCATCATCCAAATGAACGATGTCCTTCTTGCTCAGTTCGGCCAAGGCCAGTTCCACCATTCCGACCGCGCCTTCCACGATCTTTCTTCGGGCCGCAACAATGGCCGTTGCCTGTTGGCGCTGAAGCATGACGCCTGCGATCTCATTCGCATAGGCCAAGTGGCTGATCCGTGCCTCAAGTATCTCAATTCCGGCTATGGCCAAACTACGGTCCAAGGCCTTTTCCAATTCGTTATTGACCTCTTCTCCGCCCGAACGCAACGACAGTTCGCCTTCTTCGCCTTCGTCATGGAACTCATCGTACGGATACTGACCGGCCATTCTTCTGAGCGCACCTTCGCTTTGAATACCCACGAATTCCAGGTAATTATTGACTTCAAAAGCCGCCTTGTACGTGTCTTTAACGCGCCACACCACCACTGCACCGATCATGATCGGATTGCCCAACTTATCATTCACCTTGATCGGCTCGTTGTCGAAATTGTGGGCTCTGAGCGAAATGTTCTGTCGCTTGTTGAACGGGTTCACCCAGAAGAATCCGTTGGCTTTCACGGTTCCTTGGTAATCACCGAAAAGCACAAGCACGATGGATTCGTTCGGATTGACAATGAAAAGTCCGATCATCACGATCAACGGAATGATCGATGCGACCGCCCAGATCGGCTGACGCTGTGACACGCATAGGTAAACGATGACTGCTATCATCAGTAAGGTCAGGGACAACATGATCCAGCCTGACATTGGTTTTACTGTTTTTTCTTCTTTCATGACTAATGGTTTATTTTGATACCACAATGATATCACTTTAAATCAATTCATGCAAATAAAAATCCCACCTGCTTGCGCAGATGGGATCTTCATATTCCGCTACCAGACGAAATTCAATCGAGTTGATACGAGATCGGCAGCACCATTTGCACGCTCACGTTCTTGCCGTCCTTGGTTCCAGGTGCCCAATCGGGCATTTCGGATATCACGCGGACAGCTTCGGCATCCAGGTCGCCCCGAACGCCTTTCAACACCTCGATCTGGCCCACCTTTCCTTCTGTGTCAACCACAAACTGAACGGAGACCTTACCCTCCACCCCCTCATCCTTGGCGGCCTGCGGGTAGGCGATGGACGTTCCCATGTACGTCATCAATGCCTCCATGCCGCCCTTATATTCAGGCATCAAATCGGCTTCCTTGTACACTTTTTCTACTTCTTGTTGCACCGCATCCACAGGGGTTTCGGTGCAGGCTGCCATCAGGCCGATGGCCGCCATCAAAGGAACCGCCACCAAATAGCGCACGGTTCCCCATTTCGATGTTCTTTCTGAATAGATCATGTTTACTCGTTTTTTAAGGTTAATGGAATTGTAAAAACTGTTTGCAAATGAAAGCTCTGACGGGAGCTGAAACAGTTGACCCAACTGAACCTTGACGTAATGTTCCTTGGTAGAGGATATATGTGTGAGAGCATCGGCCTGATACTCGTGGATTTCTTGAACGGTGCGCATATAATAGATAGGCAACGGATTGAACCAGAACAGAATGCGCAGGCAACTGAGCCAGAGCACATCGTACGAATGACCGAGCCGAACATGTGCCTGTTCGTGCCGAAGGATCGTTTCAAGGTTATTCACAGATAGCCGCTTCGGCAGGTGACTGATGGACAGGAACGAGAACGGCCCGGCCTGATCCGAGCGAAG
>CAMCFW010000291.1 GCA_945874195.1 Chryseobacterium gleum | reverse complement strand
TGTTTACACCAAAGGCGAATTCATCGTCAGGATTAACCCTGTGCCGCTCTTTTAGCACTTTCAATATCTTTTCCTCAATGTAGGCCACCGAGTAACCTTCCTTGGGCATGAACCCATAATAACTCACCCAATTTCCGTAGTTGAAAGCTTGCTGAAAAGAAGTGAGCGGAACAAAAATGCTCTGCGCGTCATCTTCGGCCTCGCTGCCCGATTTTTTCGTTTTGATGACACCCACAACGGTAAAATAGACACCGTTGATGCGAATGTTTCCACCAATCACCTTTTCACCTTCTTCAAAAAGGTCGTTCACCACCTTGGGGCCTACCACCGCCACTTTTCGTTTCTGCTCGAAATCGAGTTCGTTCAGTAGTCTACCTTCGGTAAGGTCGAAGGGTTGGATCTTGACCACCGATGGATGATCGCCCTTTACACCATAGGACCCCTTGTGTTTGCCCCGCACCACGTTGGATGCTCCCCGCCAACCGCCCACTTCATTCCGTGGTGCCACAACTTCGGCTTCGGGCACCAATTGCCTGATGGCCTCGGTATCTTCATTGTTCAAACTGAACCACCTCCCTTCGGGAAGACCCTTGTATGGCATTGTGGTCCGTTGAGTCCAGATGTAGAGTGATCGCGTTGCGAAACCATCAAATTCACTTTTCACCCCGTTTTCGAGGCCCGAACCTGCCCCTAGCATGATGATGAGCATGAAAATGCCCCACAGCACACCAAAGGCTGTGAAAAAGGTCCTCACCTTATTGGCGCCCAAAGTGTCGAACACCTCTTGCCATCTATCAGCGTCAAACAGGCTCATTCGTCTCGCAGTGCTTCGATGGGGTTAATGGATGCGGCCCTTATGGCCGGAATAAGACCGGCCAATGCCCCGGCCACGACAAGAATGAGTGTGGCCACAATAGCAGTACCAAGGTCAACTTCCGGGTTTCTGAAAATGCCCGGATCTTCGATCATTCCGTTTACTGTCTCCAGCGTAAAGACACCCGCCACCAGCCCCAGATAACCGGCCACGCTGGTAATGAAAACAGATTCGAGCAGGATCATGGAAACCACCGAAAACGGGGTGGCGCCCAAAGCCTTCCTTATCCCTATTTCGCGGGTGCGTTCTTTTACCACGATCATCATGATGTTTCCGATGCCGACAATGCCGGCAATGATGGTTCCGATGCCGATGATCCACACGAAAAGACTGATGCCATTTAGCACATTGAGCACCTGCATGAACTGATCGGTGGTGTTATTGATCCATACTGCACGCATGTCTTCGGGCGAAAACTGATGAAGCGCGGCCAAACGGTTGCGTATGTTCTGTTCTATGACCAGACTTTCTTCCGGGGTGGCATTGCCAATGGTGGTGCTGATTGCGTGAACGTTCGTACCCCTATCGAAAACCATCTGGCCTACGGTGATGGGAATATAACCACGCCTGTTGTCGCGGTCTCCACCGCCATCCTTAAACGTTCCGATCACCTTAAAAGCGATTCCGCCCACTTTTATCAATTTGCCCAAATGGTCGCCATTCGGAAAAAGCTGTTGTTGGATCGGCTCGCCAAGCACGATCACTTTTCTTCGTTCTTCAATATCGATCTCGTTCAAGAATCGGCCAGTTACCATGGTGGCATTTTCGGCATGGAACTGCCCTGGATGGGTGGCAATGGGCTCATAGGTCCCTTTCTTGTCCTCAAACACGAAGGACATATCATTAAGCCACAGTCTTGAGGCCACATTCTCCAGTCGGTTCACCTTACCGTCATCAATGGCTTCATGGTCTTGATCGGTGAAGCTTATGTTGCGGCCCGGCTGCATTCCTTTGAATGGAATGGTCGTTTGGCCGCGGTAGATCCAAATGCTATTGATGGCATCCTCTTCAAAGTCTGCCTTGAAACCATTCTTCAGTCCGTTTCCGGAACCCAAGAGGATGATGAGCATGAAGATGCCCCAGAACACGCTAAAACCAGTAAGGAACGTGCGAAGCTTGTTCTTACCGATCGTTTCAAAGATTTCTTGCCATTTGTCCAGGTCAAACACTTTTCTACAATTAGAAATTAAGAATGAGAAATTAAGAATGAAAAAAGGAAGAGAGCCATTCTGACGGTTTTTGAATTCCTAGTTTCTAATCTTTAATTCCTCACTATCAATGAGTCCGTCCTTCATCAGAATGATGCGCTGGGTCTGCGCGGCAATTTCATGTTCGTGTGTCACGATGACCACTGTCATTCCATCGGCATTCACCTCTTTCAGCATTTGCATGACTTCGGCCGATGTGGTGCTGTCCAACGCTCCGGTAGGTTCATCAGCCAAGATCACTTTGGGTTTAGTTACTAAAGCCCTCGCTATGGCCACCCGTTGTTTCTGTCCGCCCGACATTTCGCTTGGCAGGTGATGGGCCCAATCCAACAAGCCCACCCGTTCCAGATATTCGAGGGCCATCTTGTTGCGTTTGCTTCTGCCCACACCTTGGTAGTAGAGCGGAAGGGCCACGTTTTCCATCGCATTCTTGAATCCGACCAGGTTGAAACTCTGAAAAACGAAGCCCAAAAGCCTGTTCCGATAAAGTGCGGCCTTGGTCTCGCTCAGATCTTTGATCAGCGTTCTATTCAGTCTATACTCGCCAGAATCGTAATTGTCGAGGATGCCGACAATATTCAGCAAGGTCGATTTTCCGGTTCCTGAAGACCCCATGATGGAAACCAGTTCGCCTTCGTTGATGGTCAGGTCAATGCCTTTCAGCACATCCATGCGGTTGCTTCCCATCTGGTACGATTTCCTAATGCCCGACAGTTCGATCATGTGATGCCGAAATTACCGTTATCTGCTTGCATGGCATTTCCTGAAGTGTTTAACGATGTTAAAAATTGTGAAGGGGCGGAGGGAAGGCTTCTGCTATTCCATCTATATTCGGCACGTGAGAATTTACCTTCCGTTCCTATTGGTCATACTCGGTCTTTCTGCATGCCGAACGGAAGAAGATGGCTGTCCTGCTATTTGGTCGTTGAACAAAAGCGAACTTCCTGTGTATGCAACGGCCGACTCCGGCCAGATTGTACTGACCGCGTGGCATCCCGTTTCGTCAAATGTCATCGAATTGAACCAAGTTGGACTGAACGGTGATTTTGAACTGGATCTTTCGTTGGATAGCCTGCAATGGGATTCGCTTGTTTCTCCGCAGTTCCGTTTCGAAGTGTTCAATGCCGAAGACCCGAATGCAGATGTTTGTGGTGTGGCCATAAACCCGTTGGTTGCCTATTGCTATGTGGGTTCGGGGCCAGAGAACCGCGACATGAGGCTCATTTCAGCATTCTCAGGAATACTGAGTATCCGAAGGACCAATGGTTCCATCATCTGTACTTCCACGTTGGGAGATGTGTCGTTCCAGTATTCAGATACGTTGAACAACAATGAAATGGGCGTCAGATTGATCTTAGGTTCTACCCAGAGCTCCACAGGAAAAACGGAGGCGTGGCTCGGGTCGTTCAATATCAATAGTGTAGACACTACCACACGCGTGAAGCGCGATGATTTCGACTGCGAAAGCTGGTGACCCGACCGCTTAGAATGGTCGTCTAGGTCGCTTGGCTGCAAATTTCTTATCGCCACCGCCCGAAGATGGACGTTTGCCAATGCCGCGGTCGTTTCCGAAACGTTCCTTGAACTTGTCCTTTTTGCTGAATGTTCTGTCCCTATCGCGTGGTTCGTTGGGGCCGCTGCTCTTGGCAAT
>CAMCFW010000290.1 GCA_945874195.1 Chryseobacterium gleum | reverse complement strand
ATCGGTGGTTGCGATGTTGGTTGTCACTGGTGCGATGTGAAGGAAAGTTGGGACGCATCGGTACATCCGTTGGTCTCTATTGAAACCGTTATTGAACAGGCTGCTCAATACCCAGCCCGTTCAGTGGTAATTACGGGTGGCGAGCCGCTTACCTTCAACCTCGAAAAGCTTACTTCAGAACTAAAGGCTGTAGGATTTCAGGTTCATGTAGAAACTTCGGGATCGCATCCGTTCTCGGGTGAATTCGATTGGGTATGTCTCTCGCCTAAAAAAACGGCACCACCTTTGCCGGTCTATTACGAAAAAGCAAACGAATTGAAGGTCATTGTTCACAACAGGAACGATCTTCAGTGGGCAGAAGAACACGCCAAGATGGTTTCGAAAGATTGCAAGTTGTATCTTCAACCAGAATGGAGCAAAAGAGACGAAATGATGCCTTTGATAGTCCATCACATCATGAATGATCCTCGCTGGAACATGTCCTTGCAAAGTCATAAATACATGAATATTCCCTAGTTTGAAAGTCATTCTAACCATATCGGTGTTGCTTCTGTCATCGCTTGTCGGTTTGGCACAGAAAAGTTACACCACTGACAACAAAAAGGCCATCAAATTATTTGAGGAGGCCTTGCCATATTATAGCGCCAAACGAAATGCCGAAGCCTTGGAAATTCTTGCCAAGGCCATAAAATTGGACGAAAATTTCATTGAAGCCCACATGGTTTCTGCCGATTGCTATTCAGATATCGGGGATCTGGAAAATGCGATCATTCACTATCAACGTTCGGTGAACATCGATCCGGATTTCTTCTCCAATTCGTATAAACAACTGGCTGATGCACAGTTCAAGACAGGCGACTACGTTTCGGCCTTGGCCAATTATCAGGTCTTCATGACCAAAAAGCGGGTCAATCCTCAGATCCGCGAAGTGGCCGAGCGGTCGATGAAGAACGCAGAATTTGGAATTGAGGCCAAGAAGAATCCGGTTCTTTTTGATCCGTTGAATCTGGGACCTTCGGTAAATTCGGACCAGTATGAATATTTCCCAGTGCTTACGGCCGATGAACAGACCTTGGTCTTCACCCGCAATCAACGGAAATCAGGAGCCATGGATTATCAGGAAGATTTTTATTTCAGCATTCTTGATGGAAAGGAATGGAGCCCGGCACTGAACTTCGGAGACCCCATAAACACTGACGACAACGAAGGTGCTCAGACCATTACGGCTGACGGTATGCAGCTTTTCTTTATCGGTTGCAATCGTAAAGGGGCAAACGGAAGTTGCGATATATATCGCTCGTTGCGCAAAGGAAAGACATGGGGAGCGCCAGAGAATCTCAACGAACCGGTAAGCACTTCAAAGTGGGAAAGTCAACCAAGTATTTCGGCCGATGGCAAAACGCTTTATTTTGTAAGCAATAGGGCAGGAGGGTTGGGGGTGACTGATATTTGGGTAACCCATTTGGTTGCGAACGATCAATGGACGGTTCCCCGCAACCTTGGCGATGTGATCAACACGCCATTTGCCGAAGAAACTCCATACATACATCCGGATGGGAAGACCCTCTACTTCACTTCGAATGGGCATGTTGGTCTTGGGGAAAAAGACATTTACGTTACTCGAATGAATGACGATGGAACATGGTCAACACCCGAAAATCTTGGTTATCCGATCAATACATGGAATGATGAGCAGGGACTTTTTGTTGCTGCCAGCGGTGAGAAAGCCTATTTTGCTTCCGACCGCAAAGGTGGATTTGGAAAGCTCGACCTCTATTCGTTCGACCTATATGAGAAAGCCCGACCAACCCGGGTAACATATGTGAAAGGTAGAGTGAAGGACAAAGTAACAGGAGTTCCATTGGGTGCCAAGTTTGAATTGATCGATCTTCAAACCTCGAAAGTGGTAGTAGAATCCAATTCAGACCCGGTGACCGGCAATTTCCTCGTTACGCTTCCAGTTGATCACGATTATGCTCTCAATGTTTCGAAGGATGATTATCTCTTCCATTCTGAACATTTTTCGCTTCCAGCAACCCAGGATCTTAGCAAACCTTATCGTATGGATGTTGAACTTCAGCCGATAAAATATGGCGAAAAGGTTGTTTTGAAGAACATATTCTTCGAAACCGCCTCTTACGAATTGCTTCCAGAATCTCAAGTTGAGTTGAATAAACTGGTGGCATTCATGAACAATAATCCATCCATTAAGATTGAGATCGGTGGGCATACGGATGACATCGGAGAGGCGGTTGACAATCAATTGCTTTCGGAGAACAGATCCAGATCCGTACGTGAATATCTGATAGTCAATAAAATAGTTGCTGATCGAATTCAGTTCAAAGGCTATGGCGAATCGCAGCCAATGGACACAAATGAAACACCCGAGGGAAGGGCAAAGAACCGTAGAACGGAATTTAAAGTGTTAAGTGGTGAATAGTTTTTTTTCATTGATCATCATTGCGCTCGCGTTGTGCAATCACGCTTTTTCTCAGCAGGTCAGTCACTCCATCTATCTGATCGGTGATGCCGGAAAGGACACACTCGCAGGACCTGCATTGCAGCTGTTGGAAAAGGAGCTGTCGCAGAAACCGAACAGTACGGTGCTGTTTTTAGGCGATAACATCTATCCGGCCGGATTGGAAGGAATTGAAGGCAATAAGAAGCAACGACAATCTGAGTTGAAACTCATGGCCCAGTTGGAAACCACGAAGGATCTGACCGGTCATGTCTTCTGGATCCCAGGCAATCATGATTGGAAAGCCGGTCGGTGGAAAGGCCATTGGTTGGTGAAAAAAGAGGCTGAGTTCGTAGAATCCTATTATCAGAAGGAACGCAGGATCAAGAATGATTCAGGACATGTTTTCATGCCAACAGGTGGCTTACCAGGTCCCGTCATGGAATCAGTTCCAGAACATAGTCTTGACATAATAGCCATCGACATTCAATGGTGGTTGCAAGATCAGTTCTTCCATAAGGTTCCACGCGAAGATGGATTGAACAAACGCCAGATGGAAAGGCGTTTTCTAGTCAGATTGGACAGTTTGATCTCTCTTTCAAGATCGGAAAAGCACATAACCGTTATAGCCGCGCACCACCCCATGTTCAGCAACGGACATCATGGAGCTGCTAAACAACCGTTCAGGTTCTTGCTCAATTGGGTCCCTCCATTTCAGCTTTTCGGCCTTATTGGCTTGAATAGGGCCATGGTTCAAGATATTCCGCAACCCCGCTATAAACGTATCAGGAACAAGATATTGAGCGTGATGAACAAGTACGAAGGTCTCCTGTATGTTTCCGGTCACGATCACAACCTTCAATATTTTAAGAAGGAGAATAATCATCACCTGGTAAGCGGGTCGGGAAGCAAGCGGTCGTCACTTTCGGGCGATAAGTATCAGGCTAAATTCATGAACGACCAGAATTACGGATTCATGCGTTTGGACGTGATGGAAGACCGAAAGATCAAATGTCACGTGTTCGGCCACACCACCAGTGGCAGTTTTACCTCTTTTTGGCTCGACTGAGAACTTATATCGATATCTGCTATGCCAAGGTTCCCTAAATTTACAACCATGAGAACTGCACTTTTATCATGTTTTGTGCTTCTGCTTAGCGTTCGCGCCAATTCGCAGGAAAAGTTTCAGCGTGTTTACGGAGGCGAAAGTTATGATCAGGGTTGCGAGGTGATTCAAACTGCTGACAATGGATACCTGATAGCTGGAACTACTGGAAGT
>CAMCFW010000289.1 GCA_945874195.1 Chryseobacterium gleum | reverse complement strand
AAGGATAGCTAACGCTGCCATTGTTGCGATACAGGTCGCAAAGCCCCCCAGTGGTAATCTGGTAGCCTGTTCCTGGCTCTATCACTACATTCAATTCAAACTCAGATTCGCCCTCTGGAACGAATGCCGTGCGGTAATTGATTAATGCGCCTACGCTGTTGTAGAATTCAATGGTGCGCACACCAGCAATTCCCGCATACACCTTCACCGAGCGAAGGTTCATTTGCTCATGCACATCGAATATCAGTGCCTCTCCACCACCTTCATGATAGACGCCAGAACCTGAATTGTCTGGCTTGCCACCGTTAGAAACAGTTCCGGGTTGAATATTCTCGTCCGACACAAAAAAGGAAGTGCTACTATAAAGCGGTGGAGTTGTGAATGTTCCACCAGAGCCTAATATTTCGCCCTGCGCATCATACCACACCAAATCCTGACCAATTGCCATTAGTGTAGCTTGTTCTCCTTCGCAAATGCTATCGCCATCAACGGTTGGTGGACTAGGTTGAGTCAATTCCGTCACAACAAACGGGGTCGATGTCGCTGTTCCGCAGTACGAGGTAACATCCACACTGTAGGTGCCGCCCGTTGCCCAAATGGCATTCGTCAGCTTACCGTTGGACCACAGGTAATTGAGACCCGCATTGGCGCGCAACAATACCGAATCGCCTTCGCAGATGAAAGATGAACCATCGGCCAGAATGCGTGCCGTAGGATTACCTGACCCCTGTTGAGTGAGGGTCACTGGCACGGCCGTGTAATTATTGTCCTCATTTTCCTCCAACACTACATCGAACGGATCAACCTCATAAACCACCCAGTAATCTCCGTTGCAGACCTCTTCTGGAATATCTATCCACATACCGTCCAGATATTCGCTATAGATATCAGTGTATCCTGATGAAATGCCCTGTTCCACCATGCTGCATCCGTAGTTTCCTCCACCAAGTTCGTAGTTGGGAAAATCGGGTGCGGTAAGCGTAGTGCCTTGTCCGTAAACCGTGTTGTCATCCTTGCAGTGGTGCAAAGCCGCAGGATCGGAGCAGCTGTTATAGTCCATCAGGCAAAAGCCGAGTTTGAAACCAGAGTTTACAATAGGCCATTGCCGTGGATCAGTTACCCCGGCTTCTGGCAATCGCAAACTGAAAAGACCCCATTGGTCGAAGTGCACGTGACCATGAGATGGATGATAGGTCATGCCCTGCGGCATCAATCTGGTATAAGAGGTCATAGAAGAGCCACTCTTGTGATAAACGCGCTGAAAAGTGAGCTGTTTGGCTGTTCCTCCGTTGGGGCAACTGAAGGTCTGGCTGGCGCTCGGATCGTGAACAGAGAACGTATCCGTGCCGCAAACGAACCATCGGTAACCGTCAAGATCAGTGCTTCTGACAGTGAAAGCACCGTGCCCGATGTTCGGGGTTGATCCTGTAACATAAACCCGGTCATTCTGCTGGTTCGGACCACTGAGGTAATTTTCGATGCCATACCACGAAATTGTCATGTCGGGCAGCAGGTCGCATTCGTTCGAGCCGTCTTTACAGACGCAATCCGTGGCGTTGGATGTGTTGCACTGCCCTTGCACTGCATTTGTGGTGAGAGCAAGCAACGCAATAGCGATTAATTTGGTAAGATGTCTATTCATGGTATTGGCGTTTTAACGAGCTCAATGTAGATAGGCTGTCTGGTCA
This sequence comes from Chryseobacterium gleum, assembly GCA_945874195.1. GTDB lineage: Bacteria > Bacteroidota > Bacteroidia > UBA10329 > UBA10329 > UBA10329. The sequence continues at coordinate 2,056 of CAMCFW010000289.1, read as the reverse complement.
ATAATATGATATATATCATAATAAGAACAAAACTGAACCTGTCGTTAATCAGTTAACGCGGTCAATGTGCTGAACGGTCGGAATCACCTAAAATCCGTGGTCAGAAATTCAGCTGTTGTCTTCAGCAAACCACTCTGCATAGCTGGAGGCTGTTTCCACCAACCTGAGCGAGTGCAGTGAAACATCGGATGGCAATTGCGGTCTCAATTCCGAGGCAATGAAAGAGATCAGATTCTCGCAAGTAGGCTGAAAATCCACATATACGACCCTTTGAAGGAGCTTGGTCTCATCTGAAGAAACAGTACCTCCTCTTTTGTAGAGCACCACCGCATGATCGAAATTGGAAACGATTCGATCGGTAACAATGGCTTTCAGATCGCCAAAATCCATGACCATACCCAATTTGGGGCTGGCTGGACTTTCATTCGGTGTCCCGATAATGGTCACATAGAGTTTGTAAGAATGGCCGTGTATCTGCGCACATTTGCCATCGTATCCGTGCAGGGCATGGGCCATCTCGAAATAAAAGCTCTTTGTGATCCTAATCCTCTCCATTTATTAAGCAACTGGCTCGAAGTGAGCGGTAAAGTGGCGGAGAAACTTCGGTTCTTCAGTAATTCGGTAACCTTTGACGATTTCGCGCTCTTTCATGATCTGGGCAAAGGTCTCTATAACGTACTCAATGTGGCTTTGAGTATAGACCCTTCGGGGAATGGCCAATCGCACTAACTCCAAAGGAGCTGGAACGAGCCCTCCGCTTTCGTCATATTTTCCGAACATCACCGACCCTATTTCCACCGAACGGATACCACCCAAACGATAGAGTGCGCACACAAGACTTTGCCCAGGATACTCATGGGTCGGTATGTGTGGATACAAGGCCTTTGCATCTACATAAACGGCATGTCCGCCCGTTGGCCAGATGATCGGCACACCAAGTCCGCGCAGACGTGAACCAAGATATTCGGTGCTTTTAATTCTGTATTCGAGATAATGTGGGTCGAAAACTTCGACCAGTCCAATGGCCATCGCCTCCATATCGCGACCCGATAGGCCTCCATAAGTGGTAAATCCCTCGGTAATGATGAGCAGGTTTTTACACGCATCTGCCAATGCCTTGTCTTTCAATACAAGAAATCCGCCCATGTTCACCAAAGCGTCTTTTTTTGCACTCATGACTGCACCATCTGCCAAACTGAACATCTGCTGTGCTATCTGTTCGTATGTGTGTTTTTCAAATCCGGCTTCGCGATGCTTGATGAAGTAGCTGTTCTCGGCAATTCGGCAACAATCGAGTATGAGGCGAACTCCATGATCCTTGCAGATGGCCGCCACCTGTTCCGCGTTTTCCATACTCACGGGTTGGCCTCCGCTGCTGTTGTTTGTAACGGTGAGGATGACCGCTCCAACATTTTCCGCTCCCTTCTCTGTGATCAGTTTCACCAGCCTTCCCACGTCCAGGTTTCCTTTGAACGGAGCGTAGCTTGACATGTCGGTCGCTTCATCAACAGGAATATCAATGGCCTCGGCTCCAGAAAATTCAATATTGGCACGCGTTGTATCGAAATGTGTATTGCTGATGAAGGTCTTGCCCTTTCCGCCCAACTGTCCATAGATGATCCGTTCTGCCGCCCGACCCTGATGGGTGGGAAGAATGAACTCGAAGCCCGTCAATTCCCTGACCACACGTTCAAGATGCAACCACGAATAGGATCCCGCATAGGCCTCATCTCCTTTCATGATGCCCGCCCACTGAGCCGAACTCATGGCGGATGTGCCGCTATCGGTCAGCAGGTCAATAATCACCTGATCTGACAACAGTAGAAACGGATTATAATGAGCGTCTTTCAGGTTTTTGGTGCGCTCCTTTTCGGTGGAAAGCTGAATGGGTTCCACACTTTTGATACGGAACGGTTCGATGATGGTCTTGTGCTGCATGATAATCGTTAAATGTGCAAAGGTGCGCTGTGCACAACAGAGATAAAAAGACAATGGTCAGCGCTGACCGAAGTCAGCCACCGACCATTGCTTACAACCACCATCCTCAGTTGTTCTT
>CAMCFW010000288.1 GCA_945874195.1 Chryseobacterium gleum | reverse complement strand
CTGACGAGAATCTTTCTAATCAATCTGGAACTTCTGTCTTTGAAGTAACGGATTCAATTTTCGCTCATGATTATGATGATAATTTCAGTGTTCAGGTTTGGGGACAGGCCACAAATGGAGTTGCAAACGCTTATGGCCATGGTAACTTGTTCGTACCACCAAACAATGGGAGCACTATACGTGCAATTGAAGTGGCGTTCGGATCGAACACCAATTCAAATAGGTCGATCATTGCCGAGGTTCACGAGATCGGTGCGAATATTCAAGACATTGTAGATACTTATCAGACCGTATATGACATAGTTGAATCTGATATAAACGGTGGATCCGATTTCTTTTTCCGGACCATCGTGCTGGATGAAGATGTTGAAATGACTGCCGGAACAGGATATATCATTGCATTGCAATCTGAAGGCGGAACCGATTCCTTGTGGGTGCTAGGAAATACGGGCGATGAGGATTTCAGTACCGTACTCTACGGACCGTATGGTACTGGAGCTGCCATAAATTGGTACAACGGCTGGAATCACACACCTGCCATCCGAATGAAGATCAATGCTGAACCTGCCGCAGTGACATCGCTCGATGGTGATGCAGGTTTTGGTATGTTCCCGAACCCCGCCACCGACCTTGTTAACGTATCTAGCAACAGCGCTATACAGTTTGTTTCGTTGATGGACGTTAACGGTAAGTTGATCCGTGCATGGAACGCTTCTCAAACAAATGGCGCATTGAACGTGAATTTCGATTTGACAGGAGTTACACCGGGTATCTACATGGTCAGCATTGGTTCCGAATCCATGTTGAAGGTCGAAAAGTTGATCATTCAATAATAAGTTCACCATCATTTGAGTTAGGGCTCCCAATTGGGGGCCCTTTTCTTTTGTGATGACTAAATTTGACGAATGAAAATCAGAATACTCATAGTACTGAACTTGTTTTTGTTTCAGATGTCCCAAGGACAAACAATCACCTTAGGGTTAGATTCGTTCAGTTCGGGCACAACCACCTTGTATACTTCGCCCAATGGCGGTTACGCTTTTGGGACCAATGGATATGAGGATCGGGCAAAAGCCCAATCCTACCGTCATGATCGTTCATTCGTGTTAAAACAGGTGCTCGTTCAGTTTGGAGCAGCTTCATTTGGATCAGGCGATTCAACATCCCACATCATGGTCAATATTTATGATAACCACGGATCCGGGGTCACCTCATTGGGACAGATTGATTCTATTGCTCCAGACAGTATCCTTGGTTCAGTTTCAATTCCTGTCTATGAGGTTATTGATGATGGAACCTTTACGATTGCCGATTTTAGCTTCGATACAATTGTCATCCATAATAGATTTTCTGTTGGGGTCGATTTCACGGGACTTGCAATTGGGGACACGGTAGGAATCAACTCAACCACTGATGGCGATGCCCCGGACACTTTCGATGCATGGGAATTGACCTCGAACAATGACTGGTTCACGGTTGAAGAAGAGGTCTTTTCGTGGGGCTTGGATGTCGATTTTGCCATCTTTCCCGTCATTGACGAGAACGATCCGGCAAGCGTAGATCAACGGTCTATTGAAAGACCATACGTTTTTCCAAATCCATGCACAGATGTGTTGCGGATGTCAGGTGTTGATTTGAACTTTTCGATTTCCGTTATTGACGTTCTCGGGAAGCAGCAGAACATATTGTACAATGCTCAATCTGGAGTCATTGATACATCACAGCTGATTGCAGGAGTTTATTTCCTTTCTGTTTTAGACCAAGGTCAGACCAGAGTTATAAAGTTCATGAAGATCTGATACGATTTGGCATTGCTTGAAGCCATTCTAGTTCTAGACAGGGAAGTTTTATTGGCCATCAATGGAATGGCAGGCAATGATTTTATTGATGGATTGATGTTGCTTTTGAGTAGCAAACTTGTTTGGATTCCCCTTTATCTGTTCATACTCTACACAATTCTGGTTCATTTTGGTTTTAAGAAAGGCACATGGGTTGTTTTAGGGTCGGTAGTGCTTGTTATATTGACCGATCAATCGACCGTGCTGTTGTTCAAGGATGTTTTTAGCAGACCCCGCCCTTGCCATCTCAACGACCTGAAGGAGTTGCTCATTCTTAAAGATGATCGTTGTGGAGGATCCTTTGGCTTCATCTCCTCACACGCAGCAAATATCACAGGCTTGGCCACCTACTGGTATCTTTTGTTCAAAAAGCTGAATCGGTTTTGGGCGCTTCTGATCATATGGCCAATATTAGTGTCTTACAGCCGGATTCATCTCGGAGTTCACTATCCGACTGATGTCCTGGTAGGTGCATTATTCGGTATGTGTGTATCCATGCTGATTTACCGACTAACCGTTAAAGCTTTATGACAATGGAGTATCTACTAGTATTTTTTGGCGGGGGACTGGGAAGCCTGTTGAGAATGGGTATAACCAAACTCACCGCCCTTTTCTATTCAGGTTCCTTTCCGTTGGCCACCATTGTTTCAAACGTTTTTAGTTGTCTGATAATGGCAGCAACAGTTGAAATTGTAATGCGTCATTGGCCAGGAAACAACACCATCAAGGCGTTGGCCTTAGTTGGTTTCTGTGGTGGATTGAGCACATTTTCCACATTCAGTCACGAGACAGTTCAACTAATAAAGAACGGCAACCAATTGGTTGCCGTTGGAAACGTGATCTTAAGTGTCGGTGTTTGCCTGATCCTCATTTACAAGCTGACCAAGTAAGGATCAGGTGTGGAATACTTCTATAGTAATTTTCCTTGTTTCACCCTCATAAGCTAGCCGACACTTGATCTTTTTCCCTATTAATAATTCTCCTTCCTGATAATCAGTCCAAGTAACAGTATCATCCTTCTGAACCTGGATGCGGACCTTGTCTGCTAATCCTGATTCTTTAATGGCAATGCTGCATGGATAATGAACCTCCGATGCGAATACCTCTGCTTCTGGACCAAATCCAGAGTTCAATGTTGGAAGCTGAAAGATGTCTGATGGGCACATTTGGAGTCGGGTTGGGTTAATATTATTATCAAGCTACTTTGCTGGTGTAGTAATAGTCTTCTTCGTTGTTGCCAACCAAAGAACGAAGACCATAATCATTTGATAATCGGTCTATTGATAGCATGGTTCGTGAACAGCTGGCCTGAATCTCGTCAACGATGTCCTTTAGAAGCTCATCCACTATCTGACGGGTCATCAATCTAGTGGTTAGATCTTGGCTTTTGGTTGTTTGTTCAAGTAGTCTGGCTACAAATGGCTTAACGTAAACAAGCTTGTCAGAAGAGAATGCCAGTTCCTCTTTCGGAGTTGTCATTCCTTTAAGGTAAAGGCTGTTCAGAGCTTCAACTCTTTGCTCGTCAGTCAGTGTTGCGAATATTGCTTCCATGTCCTTGTTTTTTAATGCTGCCAGCGATAGTAGCATGATTACAGCACCAAAAGTAGAGCAGTATATATAGGTGTACAAGGAAATCGAGGGACATAGTTGACCCGTGTTGAGCAAACATGAAAAGTCCAAGATGCTTATATACAGCATCTTAGACCTAACTAATTAGGTATTAAATTGACTCAGTGGCAATTAATACCAATCACGAATCGGTTATCCGTGTTGCCACATTTCTCGGCAGTGCGAGCTATTTATTCAATCACCTTCGACATTCATCGAAAGCGTGCAAAATCAAAAATCGTCAGCCTCTGCTGCCCAAATGATGTATTCTTTTTCAAGACCACCTTGCTTTACAAGTGCATTGGCACCTTTCTC
>CAMCFW010000287.1 GCA_945874195.1 Chryseobacterium gleum | reverse complement strand
TGTATTCCTTCTGTTCGGCAACCCAGTCAAAAGAACGGACGTTTCTGAGCACATTCAACTCGATCAGGGTTTCTTTCACATCCGCAAAATCAGAACCGGTGCTGATGGTAAAGTACTTTTCGCGCTTTTCCAACTTCACGTTTGGGGCCACCACAACCATGTAGAACATCCAAGCAGAAAAAGCCCCAGTGCTCCCAATGGTAATCAGCGCGATGATCAGGAATTTCTTCCAAGGATTGCCCTTAGTTGCACTCTTCTTCTTAGCCATTCAACCGTTGCATGAAAACCGCGTCAATAAACACATTTCCTTTCTTCACCCAATCTCGATTTCGTCCCGATTCAACGAATCCACAGGCTGCGAACAGGCGCATGCTGGCCTCATTATCAACCGTTATATGGCAGTGTAATTGCCTTAGATCCAGCACTTCAAAGCAATAGTCGCTCAGTAGTTTCAAGGCCTCATGGGCGTAACCTTTACTGCGGTCTTGTTTTTCAGCGATAAGAATGCCCACACCTGCGCGCTTATTGTATCGGTCAAATTCAAAAAGGTCAATGCAACCAACGGTCCGACTTTCCAGGTCATCTATCATCATACGTAGCTGGCCATCGGTATAAATGTCTCCGGTGGAGTGATTGATGAAATTCGATATTTCGGCCTCGGTCACTGGTTCGTGCACATCGCCCAGATACCAAAGCTCTGAACGGTTCTCCCAGTCGAATATGAGTTCGAGGTCACCATCAACCATTTCGCGAAGCATGATTTTTTCGCCTCTTAATCGTTCCCTTATCATTTTTTGAGTGATATCGAACCTTCGAAAACCCGCTCGGTAGGTCCGGTGAGCCAAACGTTCGTGTAGCCCCCCTGTGTGTTCGGTTCGAACGAGATGTGAAGGTTCCCGCCAAGCACTTTTATGGGCATCTGTGTATCCATGACAAGCCCGAAATGACGCATTGCTATGGCACAGGCCACCGCCCCTGTTCCGCACGAAAGGGTCTCGTCTTCCACCCCACGTTCGTACGTGCGTATGTGGGCCGTTCCGTCCATCATTTCCACAAAATTGACGTTGGTTCCCTTGGCTGCAAAACGTTCGTTGTAGCGCACCTTTCGGGCTTCGTTCACCAGATCCACCTGCAGTACATCTTCCACCATTTGAACATAATGTGGCGAACCCGTATTGAGAAAAACAGCATCGCCAATGGCCTCGATGGAGGGCACATCGCCCATTTTCAAACTCACGAGGTCGTCTTCCATTTTAAAAGGATGCATGCCGTCCACTGCCAAGAATTCACCTTTTTCTGCCAGAATTTCAAGTCGCTGACAAAAATTCACGAAGCATCGACCGCCATTTCCGCACATGCTACTTGGCGCACCGTCCGAATTGTAATAGACCATTTTGACCACACCTTGTTCCACTTCAAGTAGAATTAGGCCATCGGCCCCGATGCCGAACCTGCGGTTGCAGAGTTGCGCGATCTCGCTTTGCGAAAGCGAAAGATCCAACTCGCGATTATCGATCATCACGAAGTCGTTGCCGGTGCCGTGGTATTTGCTGAATGGTATTAACATTTTTTTAGAAAGTCCTACACAACGATCGGGCCCGAGTGGCGTTATTTTTGAAACCGGCTCGAATTCGAGAATAGAAAATCAAAGTTAAATCAAAATCAAAGCAGCAATGAAAAACGTAACAGCAATGGTAGTGGCCGCCCTGACAGGAGCATTCGTTTCGTTGGGTGTGCACACGTATTTGGACAGGCATGATGGAACATTGGTTGATCAGACCAATATGGCACCGGTTCAGCGGGTCAGTTACCCGATGATGGGCACAGAGGGAAGCGTCAATTTCGTGGAGGCGGCCAATAATTCGATCCACTCGGTGGTGCACATAAAAACAACGGTGACCCGAAGTGGTTATCGGAGTTCCAATCCATTCCATCAGTTCTTTTTCGATCAAGGAATGGAACCTCAGCAACAGATGGGAAACGGTTCGGGCGTCATTATTTCGAGCGATGGATATGTGCTGACGAACAACCATGTGATCAACAATGCGGGCGAGGTTGAGGTCACCTTGAACGATCAGCGCACATACAAGGCCAAGGTGCTGGGTGCCGATCCGAACACAGACCTGGCGCTGTTGAAGATCGATGAGCAGGATCTGACCTACATACCCTTCGGAAATTCAGAGCATGTGCAAGTGGGCGAATGGGTGTTGGCGGTCGGAAATCCGTTCAATTTGAACTCAACTGTCACGGCAGGTATCGTGAGCGCCAAAGGTCGGAACATCAATATCCTGCAGGAAGAGTTTGCCATTGAAAGTTTCATTCAGACCGATGCGGCTGTCAATCCGGGCAACAGCGGAGGAGCGCTGGTCAACACAAAGGGAGAGTTGATTGGTATCAATACGGCCATTGCGTCCACTACGGGCACTTATTCGGGTTATTCGTTTGCGGTTCCGGTCAATATTGCCCGAAAAGTGGTGGACGATATTCTCGAATTCGGAACAGTTCAACGCGCTTTTATAGGTGTAAGTATCCGCGATCTGAACGGTAAACTGGCCACAGAAAAAGGGTTGAAAGTTTCGGAAGGCGCTTACGTGATTGGTCTGGCCAAAGACGGGGCGGCTTACGAGGCAGGGATGCGCGAAGGCGACATTATTGTGGAAGTTGATGCCGTGAAAGTGAAAGGTGTAACCGAATTGCAGGAGAAGATCGGATCATATAGGCCTGGCGATATTGCGAAAGTGACCGTATTGCGCGATGATCAACTCCGAAAATTTGAGGTGGAACTTCGAAACAAAAATGGGGACACTGGGCTGATCTCCAAAGAGGCCGATATGTTGGGGCAGCTGGGGGCTGACCTTCAGCCTCTAAATGTGACAGATCTTAGAAAACTCGGCATAAGCAGCGGGTTTCAAGTGAAGAACCTGAGCAATGGAAAGCTGAAAAGCGCAGGCATTAGAGAAGGATTCATCATTACGCGGGTCGACCGAAAAGCAGTCACATCTTCAAACGATGTGATGAATGCTTTGAACAAAAAGAGCGGTGGTGTGTTGATAGAAGGGGTCTACCCGAACGGATTGACCGCCTATTATGGATTCGGAATGTAGGGAGAAAGTGGAATAGGTTGGTTGGTTGGGGGGCGCTTCGAAAGGGGCGCCCTTTTTTTGCCGTTATCCGATTGAAACAAGCGTGGAATCGGCAGGTTTTTCAGCTGTCCTTCATGCTTTTTAAGTTGAAGGAAGAAACAAACAACCCAAGTCTGCGTTCTTTTTCAGCAAAGCCTTATTGCCTTCGCCTTTTATATTGTAAGAAATACGCTTTCTACCTATCTTCGCAGCCCTTTTTAGGGCACTGTCGATCAACATCACGGATACTTAACACAAACAACAAAATATGAGACAACTTAAGATCACCAAATCGATAACCAATCGTGAGAGTGCTTCGCTTGACAAATACCTTCAGGAGATCGGTAAGGAAGACCTTATCACAGCCGATATGGAGGTCATTCTGGCACAGCGGATCAAACAAGGTGATCAGGCTGCTTTGGAGAAACTGACCAAGGCGAATCTCCGCTTCGTTGTCTCCGTTGCCAAGCAATATCAGAATCAGGGTCTGAGTCTACCCGACCTTATCAATGAGGGAAACCTCGGGTTGATAAAGGCTGCTCAGCGTTTTGACGAGACCCGTGGTTTCAAGTTCATTTCCTATGCGGTTTGGTGGATACGTCAGTCGATCCTACAGGCTTTGGCCGAGCAATCAAGGATTGTGCGTTTGCCA
>CAMCFW010000286.1 GCA_945874195.1 Chryseobacterium gleum | reverse complement strand
AACTAACACTTGTGTCATTTACAGACAACCAAATATAAGATCTATGTTCAATAGAGAAGCATTACTTCGCACAGAACAGCATCATTTCGACAAGGGTATGCCTATGATGAAGGGATTGAATATCTGCGAAGCATAAAGTTTTCCATCGTAAACTAGGCCGGTTGAGGCGGCACTCATCACGGTTCCATTGTCTAAATAGAGAGTATCGATATTATGTGTGTTCAGATCCATGGAATAGACCATGCAGGGTGATGGCTTTTCAGCATGATTCACGTGACTTAGGAATTTTAGAAAATCGAGATGAGCCGTTGTGATGAGCTTATTTCCCGCAAAGGTTATGTTGTCGTTTCCCTTGGGGGATGGATACTGCTGCTTGTCTGAATATGTCCCATCCTCATTAATCTGGTAGGAATAGATGTGTTTTTCCTGAGCGCCCGTCAAGTAAATTCGTCCGTTCTTCACTCCCACACCGTTCGCGTAGCGCAGTTTATCTCCGACCTGCGTCCATTTGTCGCCATCAAAATGAAGAATGAAACTGCGCTTGAGCGCCATTAACTTCTCCCACTTGCTATTGATCTTTCCGCTATCGATGGAGACGAAAATGCCGCCTTTATGGTCGATGCAGACATCGTTCGGGGAGATGATGAGCGGGTGGATGAGTTGCTCCTTGAAAACCAAACGATCATCCTTCAATTCAAACACCAAGATGCTCTGTCTTCCCGCTGGCGGAAACGCTTCAGCATTCTTTTCATGGTTCACGCAGTATAGCGTTCGAATGCCACCCACCAACGCAACATCTATTCCGTGAGGCCTCAGCTGAATGGTCTCTGGCATTCCCTCCATCGGTAGTTTCTTAAGTTCCCCGGAAGCAAGATCATAACTGTAAATACCGTTCCGGCTATGATCCGTAGTTCTTCTTTCGGATGAGGAGATAATGAGCCGGTCCGTGCTTCCGATGGTGTCCAGCGCAATGTCTTCGGGGCCAGGACCTGTCTTTATCGTTGTGTACTCACCCTTAAATACTGGATGCTTGGCACACGAAGAAAGCAAGACGAAAACGAAGAAAAGGAATAAGGAAGAGCGGCTCACGATTCCAGCATTTCAAACAGTGCGTCAATGGCCTGTTTGATGTTGTTTCTCACATCTGTTATGGAACCCTCCATCATGTAGCAGGGTGCCGTGATGATTCGGTTTCCAGTATCAATTGCAACCTGGCGAATGGTCTTCATTTCGGCCACGGCCCCGGTTTTTTCCATGCCCGTGCTGATGGCCTCAATCTCGTAAGGAGAAGCTTCTGTGGTGGTACCTACCGTAAGTCGCTCTTTCAAACCCGCGCCTTCCAGCGCTTTAGCTATCACAGTAGGGCCCATGCAAAGCCCAACTATCGGTTTCTTGGCGGACACCATTTCGTTGATGATGCGTTTCACGTCCGAATTTATCGCCCCGTCCGGTCCGTTGAAAGCCCATTTTGTAAGGTTCTTTGCCGCTCCGAATCCCCCTGGAATGACCAACGCGTCAAGTTCAGCCGCCTTCATGTCGGCCAGATCGGATATGGCACCACGGGCAATGCGCGCGGCCTCAACCAACACATTCCGTGTTTCTTTCATTTCATTTCCATCGAGATGATTCACCACATGATACTGATTGATGTTGGGTGCCATACAGACCGCGTCTCCTCCGTGCTCGTCAATGGCCAAAAGCGTGAACACACTCTCGTGAATCTCAGATCCATCATACACTCCGTTTCCTGAAAGCAAAACTCCAATTCTGTAACTCATCGTTTTTTCGTTTGCCGTGAAATTAGTGAATAGAGATGTGTCGGTGGAATTCATCAATTTTGAACCCTGATTGAATTTCCATGATCACCGATAGCCAGACCAATTTCCTTTATCTGTCAGACCTGCTCCCTGCAGAACACCCCGAATTCTTCAAGCGCTTTGAGCGGGTCCTGAAGGAGTGCAACATTCCCTTCGAATTCCTTCCGGGCACCAAGGACATCTGGGCCAAAGATTACATGCCCGTTCAAACACGGGAGGACGAGTTCATTCAGTTCCGCTATGAGCCCGATTACCTGATGGATACGCCCGAAAATCGCGACACGCTTTCTGACGTGAACGCCATTTGTAAGGCCATTGGCATCAAACCCATAAAGTCTGACCTGAACTTGGATGGCGGCAATGTGACGAAATGGGCCGATCGCGCCATTCTTTGCGAAAAGGTGTTTCACGAAAACCCCAAGCTGTCGGAAGACGAAGTGTTCGAAGAACTGATGGATTACCTGAATCTGAAGGAAGAGAACCTTCATTTCGTGCCTGAGGATGAATTGGATTTCACAGGCCACGCTGACGGCATGGTGCGTTTTGTGGATCAGAACACCTTGCTCATAAACGATTATTGGAATGAGGACGAAGAATTCCAAGACCTCTTCCAAGCAGCCATCGAAGCAACAGGGCTCGATGTGATCATATTGCCTTATGAACCCGAAGACGACCCCACGCTTGTAAGTGCCGTTGGGCTTTACCTCAATTATCTGGAAATGGAACAGGCGGTGATCGTTCCTGTTTTCAATTTGCCTACGGATGAGAAAGCAATGGAGATCCTATCCGAAATTTTCGACCACAAGAAGGTGGTGGCACTGGAATGCAGCGAACTGGCCCGCAAAGGCGGAATTCTGAACTGCATAAGTTGGAATATTTTGAAGAGCTAAGCGCTTATCCCTTTCGCCTTACCGCCTTTCGCCTCTTCCTTATTCCTCACATGGATAACTTTGAACTTGGCACCGGGCTGGGTTCTGGCGTCCACCTCAAATTGCTTCAGCGAACTGAAAAGCGGGGTCAGTTTCTCAAAACCGAAGTTCCTCGAATCGAAATTGGGCTGTTTCTTCAGAATTAGTTTACCCACATCGCCCATGAATGCCCAACCGTCTTCCTCGGCCGCATCGGCCACCGAACTCTTGAGCAACTTGATCACCTCTGGCGTGATCTTATCCACCTGACGTTTCTGTTTGCGCTTGGTGCCTTTTTCCTCCACCTCTTCCTCCTCCTGAAGGATCTCGAGGTAAATGAACTTGTCGCAGGCCACAATGAACGGGTTCGGGGTCTTCTTCTCCCCTATGCCGTAAACCTGCATGCCTGCTTCGCGAAGCCGGGTGGCAAGTTTGGTGAAATCGCTATCGGACGAAACGAGGCAGAATCCATCCACCTTGTCGGAATAAAGGATGTCCATCGCATCGATGATCATGGCGCTATCGGTGGCGTTCTTGCCCGTGGTGTAGCCATATTGCTGAATGGGTGTGATGGCGTTCTCGAGCAGCACGTCTTTCCATTTTCCCAATCGGGGGTTGGTCCAATCGCCATAAATACGCTTGATGGTGGGCGTGCCATATTTGGTGATCTCCTCCATCATCTCTTTGATGTAACGCGAAGGAATGTTGTCGCCATCGATAAGGACGGCCAGTTTAATGTCTTTTGTCATACTGAAATTGTGAATGTAATATGCCGCTAGAAATTGTTTGTGCGGCAGGGTTGCGTAAAGGTAAGTGGAAAATAATAAATCGTTGAAAAAGAGCTACTTATCCACCCGATACACCTTATCGCCAAAGCCAAGACGGTAGCGGTCGCGGAGTTCTTCGCCTACCTCCTGCGCCATGTCAATGCGTTGGGCCTTGAAGCCTACTGCTTGCAGTTTCTGTAGATAATCGAGGCCGAAAAGGCGCACGTGGTCCTTCTGCCAATAATGTTTCACGCGGTCTGCTTCCGTGGTGATGTTCGGGTCTTCGAGCGTGGT
>CAMCFW010000285.1 GCA_945874195.1 Chryseobacterium gleum | reverse complement strand
AAATGGAATTCGCGGAATACGACAATGTCTTCAGCGGCATCAAATTTCTGATCTGGTTTGTGGGAACTCTGACCTTGGTTGCCGGAATCATCGGCATCAGCAATATCATGCTTGTCATAGTGAAGGAACGCACCAAGGAGATCGGCATTAGACGGGCCATTGGCGCCAGTCCGCTGAGCATTATCTCGCAGATCATGCTGGAAGCATTCGTGCTCACCACATTGTCCGGATACATTGGCATTGTGTTGGGCGTTTGGGCAGTTGAATTTGCAGGACCTCTCATTGAGGATGAGGCTTTCAAGGATCCGGAGATCCATTTCAGAACAATAGTGATGGCCTTGGGCGTTCTCATTTTGTCTGGCTGCATAGCTGGTCTCCTACCCGCCTATCGTGCGCTTGAAGTAAAACCTGTGGAAGCATTAAGAACAGAAAATTAAGAACAGATGAAATCATTTATCAGAGTTGCCGTGGTACTTATTATTCTTGCCGGATTCGGTTATACCCTATGGCATCTGTATAGCAAATCGCAGGAAATTCCGGTGGTTTTCGAAACCGTCAAGGCGAGCTACAACGACATAATCCGAAAAACGGTGGCCACGGGTACCATTTCGCCCAAAAGGGAAGTGGCCATAAAGCCACGTGTTTCGGGCATCATCGAAAAGGTGTTTGTGCAAGAAGGTCAGATGGTGAAGAACGGTGACCCCATAGCCAAGGTTAAGATAGTGCCCGACATGCTGAGTCTGAACAACGCGAAAAACCGTATTCAGATAGCCGAATTGGCCCTATCGGACGCGCAGCAGAGTTACGATCGCCAAAAGGTGCTTTTGGATAAAGGTGTTATTGCCCAAGCAGAGTTTCAACCGCTTCAAACCCAACTTAAGAATGCCAAACAGGAACTGTCGGCTGCAGAAAGCAATCTCCAACTCATAGAAGCTGGGGCTTTGAAGGATCAGGGAAACAGCTCGAATACCATAATTCGATCAACCGCTAGTGGAATGGTGCTTTCCGTTCCGCTAAAAGAAGGAAACTCGGTAATTGAGAGCAATACCTTCAACGAAGGCACTACCATTGCCACCATTGCCGACATGGGCGAAATGATTTTCGAAGGGAAAGTAGACGAGAGCGAAGTTGGAAAGCTCAAGGAAGGAATGGAACTCATGATCACGATTGGAGCCTTGGAAGGGCACACATTCGCAGCACGTTTGGATCATATTTCTCCAAAAGGTGTCGAAGAAAATGGCGCGATCCAGTTCAAGATCAAGGCCGAGGTTGAACTGAAAAAGGATGCATTCATCCGCTCGGGCTATAGTGCAAATGCCGACATAGTCCTCGAACGGAAAGACAGCGTTCTAACCATACCTGAAGCCATGTTGATGTTCGGATCCAGTGCCGATTCCACCTTTGTTGAAGTGGAAACATCAGAACAGGTGTTTGAAAAAAGAGCTGTGAAACTGGGCATTTCTGATGGCATCTTCATCGAGGTCATCTCAGGACTTGACACCACAGACCAGGTCAAGAAGCCTAACTGATCTTCTGCTTGCCTCTACTCCTTCGTGGCATATCTATTCATTTCATCCTTCCTACTGGCCTAATATTTTGACGAGATAGGGACGAATTCTCAGTTTGATGTAAAACTGCGGCAATCACCAGCGCCCCAATGTGTCTGGAAAAAGCAACCCAAATGCCCTGATTCCGTTATTTGGCCGCGTAAGAACTCGCAGCATTTACTTGCGTGTATCCCACAACAATTCTATACTTTCGAAAAAAATCTAATGATCCGAATGAAAAAACAACTACTCGCCCTTTTAGCACCGTTGGCCTTTGGGTTCACAACAGTTCAGGCTCAGTGTCCACAAGGACAGATTCAGGTTTCGGTTGAGATCTTAACCGACAATTACGGCTACGAGACTTTTTGGACTCTTACCGATAGCGATGGAACCATCCTCATGCAAGGTGGGCAAGGTGGCGTTTACGCAAACAATCCGCTATACAACCAATCGGTCTGTGTGGATGAAAACGCCTGTTTGCGCTTTCAGATTGACGACACGTTCGGAGACGGCATCTGTTGTGGATACGGCAATGGATACTACACGGTTGACATCAACTCGGTGGAAGTGGCCTCGGGAGGCAATTTCGACAACACCACATTCGATATTTTCAATTGTCCTCCCGGATCATCCTGCAATGACCCGTTCATTGTTTCCGAAGGAACCTTCACGGCACCAATGGCCAACACTTGGTATTCTTTCACTCCCGCAGAGAATGGCACTTACGCCATTGAAGCCTGCAACAACACCTGCGATACCCGCATATGGATCTACGATTACTGCGCTGGACTTATTTGGGCGGACGACAACACCGGAACCATTTATTACGACAGCGATCAGGGTGGTTGCGGCCCACAGGCCATGATTGGCACTGCACTGCTTGAAGGTGGTGTTGAATATTGGATCAGGATCGGATCCGACAACAACGACTGCACCGGAAGCATTGATTGGTCGCTCACTTACAATGGACCTGTGGTGGGATGCATGGACTCCGAAGCCTGCAATTTCAGTCCATTGGCCACTGTTTCTGACGGAAGCTGCATATATCCAGGAGACCCTGCCTGCCCAGATGGTCCCGACCTTATCGTTCTGGAAGATGTGCTGTCAAGTTCTTTGTACGTGTCAAGCATGAATGTACCGCAGAATGACTGTCAGGTGGAAGAGGGGTGTATGAACGGCTATGGCATGCGCGACCTCATCCGCTTCACCACCCACATCCAGAACATCGGTAGTTTGGATTATTACATCGGAAGTCCTAGTGCTAATCCTGACCAGTTCGACTTTGTCAATTGCCACAACCATACGCACTATAAGGGCTATGCAGAGTACAAGCTTTACGATGTCAATGGAGTTGAACTTCCTATTGGATTTAAGAACGGATTCTGCGTAATGGACCTCGAATGCAGTGGTGGAGGTACTGGACAGTACGGTTGCAGTACAATGGGCATCACGGCTGGTTGTGGAGACATCTACTCTTCTGGACTCGAGTGCCAATGGATCGATGTGACCGATGTGGACACCGGACTTTACACCTTCGTGAACACCACAAACTGGGACAACGACCCCGATGCTTTGGGCAACGTGGAAACCAACTTGATGAACAACTGGGCACAACTCTGCATCTATATTGGCCGAGACATCAATGGAGCAATGTATGTGGAGCAGTTGGAAGATTGCGAGCCCTATGTCGACTGCCAAGGACAGATCTACGGACCTGCACAGCCCGATTGCGAAGGGGTTTGTGCCGGAACTGCACTTAGAGGCGACATTAACGTAGATGCTACCCAGGACAATTTGGATGCTCATGTGTATGTGACCGAAATTCTGGCAAACGATATCACTCCTACCACGTGCAACGACCTGAATGCAGATGGCGATATTGACGTTTACGATGCTTCGTTGATGGTCGATTGTTCGCTGAGCAACGAAGGTCACATTACAGGATCGGCACACGATCATTGCAATTTCCCTTATGGTATCACCAACATCTTCGACACAGTACAATTCAGCATTGGGGCTGTGAATCATACAGAACAATACATTGACATCTACATTAAGAATCCAGGCAATTTCGTTCCCGCCTATCAGTTCGAACTGAGTGGGTTGACCATTTTGAGTGTAGAAAACTTGATCGATCCGGCAGTTTACCCTATCACGCCCGAATGGTCGTTGGGAGGTTCAGAGGTCATCGGAATCAGCTATCAGGATTCGTTGATTCCTAAATTCCTTAACACTGAGCCCC
>CAMCFW010000284.1 GCA_945874195.1 Chryseobacterium gleum | reverse complement strand
TTGGTGGGCGTGCGGCTTAGTCATTTGGTGGGAGGCGGCCAACAGATCAATCTGTTTGAAGACAGCGAACAGATTATCAAACTCTATCAGGCCATGGACGCCATGCGTAACCGCTACGGACAGGATGCTGTGAAACGTGCGGTGGGAATGGGTTCAAAAGGAATAGGACGCAGCAACCCGTTCAACGGCCAGCCGCCTGTCATTCCTGCGCATCGCAGAGCGTAATGACGCTATGAAGGTGTGAAGATGTGAAGTGATGAAAAAACGATGTTTCGAATTTTAAGGTTTAGGATTTCGTGCTCACCAACTGCCACACATATTACAGCTTCCACTACGGCACGGTAAAACCTGAAGAGCTGCTGAAAATTGCTGTGCGAGCAGGTGCAAGGTCTGTGGCGCTGACGGATGTGAACTCTTCGGCCGCGTGCTTGGATTTTCTGCGACAGGCACGGGAGTTTGATGTTCATCCCGTGGTGGGAATTGATTTCAAGAGCGGAACGCAGACCAAGTACGTGGCCTTGGCGCGGAACAACGAAGGCTACAAGGAAATCAACAAACACCTTTCGCAACAGTTGATGTATGGCGAAAGCGTTCTGGATGAAGCACCCGAATTCTCCCACGCTTACATCATTTACCCGCTTACGAACGCACCAAACCGAAAACTGAAAGAGCACGAATTTGTGGGTGTCGCGCCAACGGAATTGATGCGTTTGCAGTTTTCGCCATGGATAAAGCAGATGGGAAAGTTGGTGGTTCTGCAACCCATGACCTTCCGCAACAAGCACGATTTCAATACACATCGCTTGCTGCGCGCCATCGATAACAATTGCCTGCTGAGCCGACTGCCGACCGAAGAACAGGCATCGGAAAAAGACACTTTTTGGAGTTGCGATATGCTGCGCAATGCGTTTGCCCAATTCCCACACATCATCAAAAACACCGAACGGCTATTGCTGGATTGCAACGTCAATTTCGAGTTCGGGAATTTCGAAGTGTCGCACAATCAGCATCATTTTCTCGGTTCGTTCCAAGAAGACAAGGAACGGCTGGAACAGCTTTGCCGCGAAAAGCTGAATTACCGTTATCCGAACATTGACAGAGCGGTTCTGGACCGATTAAAGAAGGAACTGGACATCATTGAACAGAAAAAGTTCTTCAGCTATTTTCTCATAAATCATGATATTGTCAATTACGCGAAACGGCAAGGCTATTTCCATGTTGGGCGCGGCAGCGGTGCCAACAGCATGGTGGCCTATATCATAGGTATCACCGATGTGGATCCGATCGAGCTCGACCTCTACTTCGAACGCTTCATCAATCCATCGCGGAAGAATCCGCCCGATTTCGACATCGACTTCTCGTGGCGCGACCGCAATGACGTGACCCGTTACATTTTCGAGCGCTATCCGAAAGCAGCACTGCTCGGCTCCTACTCCACGTTCAAAGACCGATCTGTGAACCGCGAACTTGGCAAAGTACTTGGCCTTCCGGCCGATGAAATTGACCGATTGAACAGCCGTTACTTGGATGTGAGTTCGCTCGACCATCTCTCGAAACTCGTGTTGAAATATGGCGAACGCATTCAGAGTTTTCCCAATCACACCACGGTGCATTCCAGCGGCATTCTCATTCCCGAACTCGACATTCATTCGTACAGCGCCACGTTTTTGCCACCCAAAGGTTTTCCAACCACGCAGTTCGATATGCACGTGGCCGAAGATGTTGGGCTGCACAAATTCGACATTCTCGGGCAGCGCGGACTGGGCAAGATCAAGGACTCCATTTCCATTATCAGAGAGAATCAAGATGTAGAGGTTGACGTGCACGACATTCCGCGTTTCAAGGAGGATGCGGCCATCAAAAAACTGCTGAAAACGGGCAGAACGGTGGGCGCTTTTTATGTGGAATCGCCCGCCATGCGCATGCTGCTCACCAAACTGAAGGCCGAAGATTACAATCGGTTGGTGGCGGCCAGTTCTATCATCCGGCCCGGTGTGTCGAAAAGCGGCATGATGCGCGAGTACATTCTACGGTTTCAAGACGAGAAAAGAAGAGAGGCTGCCGAGGCCGAACTGCCCGAACTCTACGCCATTCTGCACGACACGTTCGGGGTGATGGTCTATCAGGAGGATGTGCTGAAAGTGGCCCACATGTTTGCAGACCTGACCTTGGAAGAGGCCGATATTCTGCGCAGGGGCATGTCGTGGAAATTCCGCGAGCGCAACGAATTCGGCAAGATCAAAGACCGGTTTTTCAGCAATTGTATTGCAAAGGGCCATCCGCAGGAAACAATTGAAAAGATATGGGAGCAGATCATGAGTTTTGGGAATTTCGCCTTTGCCAAAGGCCACTCGGCCAGCTACGCGGTGGAGAGTTTTCAGGCCCTGTTCCTCAAGGCGCATTTCCCGTTGGAATACATGGTGGCCACGGTGAACAATGGCGGTGGGTTCTACTCTCAGGAATTGTATCTGCACGAAGCAAAAATGCACGGTGCAACCATCAATCTGCCCTGCGTGAACCGCAGCAATGGCGGTGCAACCATCTACGGAAAGGACATTTTTATCGGCCTTACCATGATCAACGGAATGGATACCGATCTGCTGCGACAATTGGTTATGGAACGCCATCAGAACGGTGTATTCAAAGACCTGCGGGATGTGGTGAAACGCGTTCCCATTTCGTTGGAACAGTTGCGAATTCTCATCCGAATTGGAGCGTTCCGTTTCACGGGAAAAGACAAGAAATCGCTGCTTTGGGACGCCCACTTCCTGTTGGGACACACCAAAATTTCCAAGCCCGAAAAGAAACTGTTCGACCCAGAAGTGAAGGAATTCAAACTTCCCGAACTGTGGTATCACGAACTGGAAAGCGCCTATGACGAGATTGAACTGCTCGGTTTTCTGGTCACAATTTCGCCTTTCGAACTCGTTGACAGAACGGGGTTGCCAACACTCACTTCGGCCGAAATGCACCAGCGCGCGAACGAAACGGTGGAAATCATCGGTTATCGCATCCATGTGCGCAGCACCAACACCAGCGATGGCAAATACATGACCTTCGGCAACCTGATCGACCTTGAAGGACAATGGATAAACAGCGTTCAGTTTCCAGAAGTAGCGACCAGATTCCCGTTCCGTGGGCCGGGCATTTACAAGCTGCGCGGCAAGGTGACGGAGGAATTCGGCCACATCAGCTTGGAGGCGAGTTATGTGGAACGTATTCCGAATTTGAATATTGAAACACCCAGCACGCGGGTAGCAGATGCAGCGCTAGCTTAAAGAAGCGGTTGTTGATGTTCATGGAAAGAATCATCTTCCTCTCAAGAATAAATGGAGATGGAATGCAGTGTCTTTGCTTGAACAATTCGCCACAACTGGCCACCTATATTTACGTCATCAAATCGTTCCAGATCAAATGAGAAACATTTTCAGCATTCTTTTCCTGTTGTTGACCTTGACAAGTGTCTTGGCCCAAGAGAAACCGCAGGTCGTTCCAGGCAATATCATCATTCAGGTGCCGAACAAGAACATCGAAGCGCTCATTGCCGACAATCAGTTCTTCAATGGTACACCCACGCATCTTAAGCTGAACCGATTGCTTTCGGAACCAATGGCTGCCTACCTTCTGGAATTTGACCATGGCATCCATCATCAATTGTTCCTCAAACAATTATGGGATGATCCTTCAGTGAGCCTGATTCAGCTAAATCATCTCATTTACAACCGCGCTACGGATCCCAACGACCCACAATACGGCCAACAATGGTGGCACAATAACAACGGGGCCGGTAGTGCAACGGCCGAT
>CAMCFW010000283.1 GCA_945874195.1 Chryseobacterium gleum | reverse complement strand
GGTCGTGAAGTCCTTTTTTCCCTCCGGGAAATTCGAATTCGATGTTCCGCGCTTCGAATATGAGGCTATGGTCCACCGTGGCGCGCATGAACTGGCCAACGATGTCGCTATAGTATATGGGCGAAATACCCGAAGTTCTGATGGACGATCCCTGCGAGAGGATATTGACACGCTCCGAACGAACAGGTTGACCATTGATGAACAGGGTCTCCGTTCCAAAATAGCGGAACACATACAGATTCACACTTTGTATGTTCAGAACCCTTATCTGCCCATGAAATGCTTCGGCATAAATGTGATGGGAGCGCTTGAACTTGACATTCTTCTGATTGCTGACCACCAGAATATTATCAGAATCCTGTTCATCCGATTGACCAGCCTTCACAAAATGGAGGCAACGAAGGAATTCTTGATCATCTATGTTGAACGAATCGGAAACCGTGTTCACAAAATCAAGCGCTTGACCTTCGATTGAACCATCGGAATTGACAAATTCAAGTAGACGGAACAGTACGATCACCTTCTGCTTCTGCGTCAGCTCGGCATTAATGGCCATGCATATCTTAAGGATCTTGACCGATGATCTTGAAATACGTTTCTTCTTCTTGTCGTCCTCCTCGTCCGGACCTCCATGATATTCTACGAAATACTGATCGAAGATCTCGAGGTACTGAAGAACCAGTTCCTTGTTGAGCTGCTGCTCGAGAAAAACACCAACAACCTTTCTGCCCGTATCAGAGAAACTTTCGTCCTTGGCAACCAAGGCAAAAAGTTGCATAAGGGCTTTAAGGATACGTTCACTCATTTAGCGGATCTGCCATAAAAAAGAAAGGCATCCTTACAACGGTGTAAGGATGCCTTTGGTTACGCGAATCGCGCAATTGTGCTATTTGAATCCGATGACCATAGTGGCGCAGCCGGATTGAGTATTTACCGTGTTAAGCTTGGCCTCAATCGTGCAATCCACCGTAGAGGCAAAAGCAAAATCCCAGTATGGCGCGTTCTTGTAATCGCTGCTGGCGAAGAGCTGGTTGTGATCTTCATCATATATCTCGAAGATGAGATTTCCTTCGGTGAATCCGCTGCAACCGGCAATGCGGTAGGTGCTGCCACCATAGAACGTGGCGCGGAACTCAGCCACTTGGTCGCCATTGAGCAAAGCCCGATACGATTGGCCGTCTGAAATATAGTTGGCGGTCACATTCTTAGCGCAAAGCTTTGCAATGGAATCACACTGAGCGCTGGCGTTTCCTACATAGGCAAAACCTGCGATCAGGAATGCCACGAATATTCTAAGTGTCGTTTTTCTCATTATTGGCCTACTATTTTGTTTCTGATCATTTGAACCTTATCGGCAATGGCCTTCAGGTGTTCGGGGGTTATGACCACGGTGGTCTTGCTATTGATCTTGGTTGTCTTCTTGGCAATATCAACTTCCGACTTCGCATAGGTGTATTGAATATCAATCGCATCAAAGTCGTAAGCAAGCTCTATCAGGTCGTCAACAAGCACATCGTATTCGGGCTGATTGTAATATGGCGTAAGCATCTTCACAATATTGTTCAGCGTGTACTTCTGCTCTCCAATACGATTAATGACATCCTGATTCTTCTCTTTCACAGCTATTTGTGTAGAGAAATAAAGCGTTTCGATCCATCCTCCAGCAAGCACCAAGGCGCCAACATTCATTCGGTCGTTGTCCTTAAGGAATGCATCCGAGTTTCTGTAAGCAACAGCCACCAGATTGAGCATTGAATCTCTCTTTCCGAAATTATTCTCGAATCTCTTGATGGTACTTTCATCGAACGCACCTGTAATGCCAAGTTCGTCAGTCAACTTATTGATCACGCCCATGTACTTCAAAGCATCCTGGCTTTGGTCATAAATGGTAACGTAGCCCACATCCGCACCATAAACTCCCAAGTTGAGGGCTTTCTGGTAATTAGTGGCGTAGGTGGTCACCCTCTTCGGGTCATTCAAATACGACTTGTTGTACTGCGCACCCGACTTTTGGATGAGCATTGCCGTTTGAACCGGAGACGGAATACTGAACATGTTTCCACCTATCGACATCAGCTTTGATGCTGAACTATCAACCGCAGCGACATCTGTCCCTTCATCTTTTTTCACATCAGACACACAGCCGCCAAACAACACGGCAACGAGGGCCAAAGCGCTGGTGTACCCAATGCATTTTTTAAAATAATTGCTTTTTGTCATGACCTATTTCTGGTTATTTAGAAGTGACGCAAGTAACGAATTTTAGAACTAACGCCAATGACGCCCGTCCGGTAGAAATCGGGTTTCGTTCAACACCAATATCAACAATTTCAGACGTGCTTTCGGTTCCACTTCTGTTCATCTGCTCGCCTCTTACTCGAAACGCTCCGCTTTGGTTACAAAAAAGTTGGGGACTTTGATCATCAAGCGCAAATCGACCGTCTCCTATCCATTTACTGAAAATGATAGATGGTTGCGGTGATCCAGGCCGTGGCACTCATCACCGATTCACTCTCTTCCGTCAAGGATCAGGGAAGAGGGAATGTCGGACAGCCAAAGGCTCTTGGTGTCGATGAGTTTCTTCCAACTGCCAATGCTGATGAGCATAAGGTCCTTCTGCTTCAGGAATTCCTTTTCGATCTTCCTTTCGGTCATAAGGTGAATATGGCTGGGTGCGCTCTGCTCCATGGCCCGAACGGTCTCCTTGAGTTCAGGACTGTTCTTCATAAGCCCCGCGGCATCCAGCACGGTGATCTGCGATTCTGAATTGCGGATGAACTTCTGCGCGAATTCGATCAGGAACATGTCCTCTTCGCTGAAGATCGGAATGAAGATGCTGTCCACCTTCGTCAGTCCCTTATCAACCAGCACACCAACGGGAACCTTCGTCTTGTTCAAAAGCAGGCGAGTGCGTTCGTCAAACGGAGAATTCTCGAACAAACCTTCCTTCCCTGTCACCTGATTGATGAGTTTTTCAGGGCTAATGATCCGAGTGGTGAACCCCAATATCTTCCCAAGCAGACTGCCCTCGTAGATGGACTGTCCCACTCCCACCAGAAGCAGGTCGTAATCGCCCTTGTTGGCCACCTCAGATATTTCGTTGTCCACATCGTTGGAGGCTTTGAACAGCGTGGTGATCTTCTGGTCCAGATTCTCCGACTCTTGAATGATGGGACCAAAGCTCTCCTTCTCGTACTGCTCCAAGTTGTAGTGGTTCAATTCGTTGGTGGGCGAAAGGTGCATGGCCGTGATGGAAGCATTACCGTTCATTTTCCTGACAAGTCCGTTGGCCAACCTAAGTAGGGACGCACCGCGTTCGGGATTACCGAAGGAGATGAGAATGCGGTAGCGGCTTGCCGGTCCGGTCGTGATCGGGGCTTCGGATGGAGCTGACCGCTAGATCCAATGGATAAGGTCAAAGGCCGGACCTGTCATGAATGTGGTGACGAGCGCCATAATGACCATCATCGCGAATATCTCCGGTGTAAGCACACCCAGATCGTAGCCGATATTGAGTACCACCAGTTCCATCAGACCGCGGGTGTTCATCAGCGCACCGATCGTAAGGCTGTCCTTCCAACTCTGCCCCACATATTTGGCAGCCAAGGCGCTCCCCACAAACTTACCGACAACAGCCACAAGGATGATGAGACCTGTCACCTTCCACAGATAAGGATCGTTGAGAAGCCCGATCTCGGTGCGCAGCCCGGTCAGTACGAAGAACAACGGCAGCAGCAGTACCAAGGCCACATCCTCCACCTTCTCGATGAAGATGCTTCGGAACTTCACGTTATCGGGCATGATG
>CAMCFW010000282.1 GCA_945874195.1 Chryseobacterium gleum | reverse complement strand
TCACTGTGCTGCCCCCATGCTGCTGTAACCACCATCATGAAACAGATTCTGCATCGTTACTTTTCTCGTTAGATCCGAGAACATCGTCACGCAATAGTCCGCACATTCATCGGCTGTTGCATTGCCAAGCGGAGACAGTTTGTCGGCATTGTTTATAAAGTCATCGAATCCTTCGACACCAGAACCGGCCGTGGTGACCGTGGGGCTTTGAGAGATGGTGTTCACCCTGACTTTTCGTTTGATTCCATAATGATGTCCAAAACTTCGGGCAATGCTTTCAAGCATCGATTTGGCCTCAGCCATGTCTCCATAGCCAGAGTAAGTTCGCTGGGCAGCAATGTATGTCAGAGCCACTACCGAAGCCCAATCATTCAACGCGTCCGTCTTATAGCAGGTTTGCAATAGGCGATGCAATGACATGGCCGAAATGTCCAATGTCTTGTGATAGAATTCGTAGTTCAGATCAGTGTAGGATCGGCCTTTTCTGACGTTCGGAGACATTCCCACCGAATGCAGGATGAAATCGATACCACCGAATTCCTGATTTGCCGTGACAATGAGGTTCTCCAGATCTTCCATGACCATTACATCAGCCGGAATGATCTGAGCTTCAATCTTTTCGCCTAGTTCATTTATCTTTCCCATTCGCAGGGCCACAGGGGCATTTGTAAGAATGATCTGAGCACCTTCCGCATGACATTTCTCTGCTACTTTCCAGGCAATTGAACGTTCGTCCAATGCACCGAATATTATTCCCTTTTTACCTTTGAGTAATCCGTATCCCATTTCAATTGGTATGAATAAAGAATGAAAAATTAAGAACTGGTTTGTTGATCTGATCCATTGATAGAATCAGATATTTCATTTTTCGTTGATCAGGTTTTTGGCGTGAGTCAAGGCTGCTTCTGTTGGATTGGCCGTACTCAACATTTTCGCAATTTCAATAATTCTGTCCGAACTGTTCAACTCTCTTATCCGAGTCACCGTCCTTCCCTCCTCTTCTGCTTTATAAACAAAGAGATGCTGGTCCGCTTTCGAAGCTATTTGAGGCAAATGCGTGATGCACAGCACCTGAAGATGCGAACTCAGATTCTTTATCTTCTGCCCTACTTTATCGGCCACATCGCCTGAAACCCCAGTATCGATCTCGTCAAAAATAATGGACGGCAACTTGGTCGTATTAGCGATCTCGGCCTTCACAGAAAGCATGAGTCTGGACAGTTCACCTCCACTGGCCACTTTGCCAATGTCCTGAGGCTGTTGTCCTTTGTTTGAGGTGAATCCAATTTCAATCCGATCTTGCCCCAACAAACCAAGTTCCGCTTTGCTGATGTTGATGGATAGATCGGCATCGGGCATGCCAAGTGACCGTAGATCGTTTGTGATCACCGGAGAAAGCTTCTTTGCCGTTTCCTTTCTCAATTGCGAAAGCACGCTCGCCTCATTTTGCAGTTGCGAATGGATCAATTCAAACTCACCGCTTAGCTTCAAAAGATGTTCGTCTGAATTGCTTATGGAGTCTAACGTTTCCCTTAATTCGTTCTGAAATTCGATAAGTTCCTCATCTGTTAGCTTCCGGTGCTTGTTCATCACACGCTGAATTTCGTCAATCCGTTGTTGAAGTTGCAAGAGTTCTTCAGGATCCTCAGTTATTTTTTGAATGTAGCGGTCGATCTCATTGGCCACATCTTCCAATTCGATCATGCTTGAACGGATTCTTTCGCCCCATTCTTTCCCAACGCTCAATTTTCTTGCTAGCTGAGCTGTCTGTAATTCAATGGCACGAAGACCATCAAGCAGTCCAATTTCTCCCGAAAAAGCCTCGGTAATGTTTGAAATGGTCTGTCGGATATCTTCAGCGTTCTCCAACATGGTCAGCCTTTCCTGCGCGCTGCTCAGTTCTCCTTCGGTAAGTCTAAGGTCTTCAAGTTCGTTGAGTTGAAACCGCAGATAATCCTCATTACTGGCTGATGCACTAAGCGCCTGTTTCAACTCTTCAACCTTGGTTTTCAGGTCGACCCATCGCGAATAATTGGCAGAATAGACCTGAAACTGCTTTCCGCCATCAGCACAAGAATCTATGAATCGGGCTCTGAAATCGGTGGTTTTCAATGTAAGCACCTCATGTTGAGAGTGAATGTCGATAAGCCCATCGGCCAGTTCTTTCAACTGCACCAGATTGACAGGAGTGTCGTTGATGAAAGCGCGTGATTTACCCTGGGCATTGATCTCTCTTCTGAGAATGGTCACTGGTTCGAGGTCGAGATCGTTCTGATCGAAAAAAGCTTTCAGATCGTAGCCTTCCATCTTGAAATGGGCTTCAACCACACACTTTTCTTCTGAATCATACAGTGCACTTGAATCGGCTCTTTTACCAAGAACTAGCGACAGTGCGCCAATGAGGATCGATTTCCCTGCTCCTGTTTCTCCCGTTATGATGGTCAGCCCGTCTCCGAACTGAACGTCAAGTTCTGAAATGATGGCATAGTTCCGTACATGCAAGCGAGCAAGCATGAGGTCTAGCTTTTAATGATCGCCTGGTATTTATTGGCGTTTGCCGGATCCATCTGCATCAGTTCGTTGGCAGCCTTGGTCTTCACATCCGGAAAAGCCTCTTTATACAAATTGATGAACTCGTCAACCTTGGCCGTGAAAAAAACGGTGAGCAGATAGGAATTCGGCTGATCCATTCTGATCTTTTTCAACAGTGGGATACAATCTGTAATTGCCTGCCGACCTCCATTCATATCAGACTGCATCTTGTCGAGCCCCTCTCTGTGATATTTGTAGATCATTGCACGGAAATCCTCATATCGGGCGTTCAGCATGTTCTCGATCAACCAGTAACGGTTTTTTGAGCCTTCAAATGCTTTCCAGCCCCGTTCTGATTCGTTCTGAGCGTTGTTCACGATCTGCAAGGCCTGCTGAAAGAAAGGTTCACCTCCTTTCACCGAGTAACTGTCGTAGTCTGAACCAATGATCATGTAAGCGTAAAAGGCCAGGACCGAAGTAAGGTTGTCAACATGCTGGTTGCCTTGAAATTGAAGCGGTTGGTTCTCAACGTATTGAAAGGTGAAATCCTGATCGTTCACATTCAACATCACCGTATTGTATGAAGTCATATAGGCCGGTCGGCTTGACTGAATTTGCACTGAAGCCTTGTATCGGTCTGTCGAGATACGTTCGGAAACCGTGATAAGAATGTTGCATTCGATCCGTTCTTCAATTGCAAACACATCCTGGGTCCAGGCGGTTGAGTTCATGAATTCACGAATGTCCTTTTCAAGTGTTTCAAAAGTCCTCTTTTCGGTATTCTGTATCTGAGGACTGATCACCGAAACCGTACAGTTCAGTTCCTGTGCTTTGGAACCTATTGCAGCGAATAGTAAGATGAAAGTGAAAAATCGTGTCATTTAAAGGCTATAATGGCGCGCAGCAGGTCTACTGCCACTTCCGTTTTTGACTTCAATTCAAAAGTAGTGATATTATTGTGTCGGTCGAGGATGGAAACCTTGTTCGTATCATGAGCAAAGCCGGCACCAGCATCCTGAAGTGTGTTCAGAACCATCAGATCGCAATTCTTATTCTTCAGTTTGATTTTGGCGTTTTCCAAAGCATTTTCCGTTTCCAATGCGAATCCGACTAGCAACTGACCTGTTTTCTTCCTTTTGCCAACGGTGGCCAGAATGTCTGGAGTTGGCTCTAATTCGATGGTCAACTTAGCATCCTTCTTTTTGATCTTCTGATCCGCCACCACTTTCGGGCGATAATCTGCCACAGCAGCTGAACATACCACGATATCTGAAC
>CAMCFW010000281.1 GCA_945874195.1 Chryseobacterium gleum | reverse complement strand
GTACCAGATACGGGTGTGCCGCTAGGCGGTGTTCCTGCCGATGTTGAAAAGGTGGTTGTGACCGAATTCGGAGATGTGGCACATCCGCTCCAGGTTCCTGCCACTGCAAGTGTTTGCGAAAATCCAGGGGTTGTCAATCCGAATGAGGTTTCATCGTGAAACGAACATCCACCTACTCCATAATCTGATGGACAGCTACCATCGGTCTTTGCCCACCAGATGGTAACATCAACGGCAGATACTTGACAACCTTGGTTAAACGTGCCGGTTCCAAAGGTCACGCTTCCTAAGGCCTGTTGCGCCCCATCGATACAAACCGAAGAAGGGTCAAACAGATACGTTCCGGTCTGCGCTTGACAAAAACCAACGAGTAGGGTGAATATGGGTAGTAGATAGAATTTACTCATACGATGAAGAAATATACGTTCAAATCGGAATAAGCTGAAAGGTACTAAAGTATGTCTTTTATCTTAAATGCACGCTGGACCGTGTCAAATCGAAAGAATCATCAGGATCCAACATCTGTTTCAGTCCATTGAGCTCAGCATTCAATCCTGGGTCACTCCTATATAGCACTAGACCTCTTTCGAGAGCGGCTATCGCCTCTTTTTTCATGTTCATTTTCATGTAAAGCCGAGCGATCAGTGAATGATAAGCCGATGAAGAAACACCCAGTTTCTCTCCTTCCAACAGTGTTCCAATTGCTTCTTTGTGCTGTTCGGTATTGAACTGACAGATGGCCAACAGGTAATGAAAGTCTGAATTCATTGCCCCCTTCTCCAATGCTTTTTCGAAATAGGGTATGGCCTTTCCATACTCCTGAAATGACATATGGTACTTTCCCATCTGAACATACGGAATGGAGAGATCGGGGTAAATGGCTATGGCCTTTTCGAACACCACTTTTGCCTTTTCGGGCATGCCGAACTCCATATAGGCACCACCAAGGTCAAGATAAACATTGAATAGTCTATCTGTGAGTTCCATGGTGTGCTCATAATAATGCAACAACTCAACACTGGCGCCCGGCTGTTGTACTTTGGGAAGTTCGTAATAACGCCTATGCAGCAGCAGGGCATAATTGTAGTTGGCGCGAACGCAATTTTTGAGATTCGGAAGGTCTGTCGTAAGTAACGTGTCATTGTCCTTCCAAGCAGCATTCCGTTTCCATGAAATGGCTGATAGCGGAACGATGAAAACTAACATCAGTATGCTGACTAGAACAGGTTTCAATTTTAAACGGTATAGCGAAAGCAGAGCGATTCCAATACCAAGCGATGGAACGAAGGTGTATCGTTCAGCAAATATGTCGGGCGCTATCTGAGTGAGGTGAATATAAATGGACGATGTGATGAAGAACATGGCCAGCCCGAATCCTAGTTCGGTTCGTTTTCGCAACCCATAGACCATTACGGAAAGCATCAATATAAGTAGCACCCCAGCTATCCAGACCTGATAATTCGCCCAGTTCATTACCTGAAATTGATCATAGCTGTAATCGTGAACCAACGGGAGAGGAATTGCCATGCGGTAAATGAAATAAAGCAGAAGGAAGATGGCGGTGGCCATGCGTTCTGAAAAACTTGCTGCGAACAACGGATTTCCCACAAATCCGTCCTGATGGAACATTCCTTTCACGTAAAGCTCCATATCGTTGGATTGAAAAAAAACATCTGAGTAGACCAAGGATCTGCCCACCAAAAGCACCAAAATGATGAGCAATGCAGGAAGGCTCTTCTTGAAATATCCCATCAAGTTGTCGGCCTTCGCGTAGAACCACGGCAGCAAAAATGCCACTCCGCAAAAGGTAATGGCGCTTTCCTTGGAAAGAAACCCAAGAAGCATCAGCAAGGCCGAAGTAACGTATAGGCGAAGGTCATCTCTGACCATTGCTTTCTTATAGATCAAGAGGGCGCTTATTCCGAAAATCATTGCCAAAACTTCATCCCTACTCTTTATGTTGGCCACAACTTCTGTATGGAGCGGATGCACAACGAAAAGCATGGTGACCAGTAAATTTCCAATAGGATTATTGGGAAACAGGGCTTGAAGAAAAACAAACACCAGGGCACACAGAATACCATAAAAAATGATGCTGATCCGGTGGCTGGCCGATGGATCCATTCCGTAGAATTGCACATCAGTTGCAAATGAGAGCAGTGCTATCGGCCTGTAGCCATATCTGTATTGAGTTTCGTTGGATTTGATGTTCTCGAAAAGCCCGGGAATATCCTTCCACCCCTTCTGAACACGTGTGTTTTCGGTGAGCACAATGGCATCGTCCCAAGCATAATCGTAATCATCCGTATTTGCATACTGAAGGACGGCCAAGAAAAACACGAGCAATGTTTTCAGCCATGTCTTTTCAAACCACTTCATTTCTGCTTGAATGGAGTTGATTGATCAGTAACCGATCCCTTGGTTTCGAGCTTGAACAAACCGGGATGCAGCTCACGTACTTGCTCAACGACTTCAGTCGAATCGCGGATCACAACCGTTCGGCCATGTTGCGCCAACGCCACGGCAAGGCGCAATTGCTGTGATTCAGTTAGCTGCGAAGTACCTTTCTTATAGGCCACAGCTTCAAAAACAATCTCAGAATCTGCAGGATGAGCATTCAAATATTGGAACAGTTGGAAATTGAAATGATCATCATTGACCGAATCTGTTGCCTTGCTTATCTGTAGCGGATATCCGACCATATCACCGAATTTCCCCAATGCACGATTGTCTCTTGGAAAGCATGGTCCACCGAATCCGAATCCATAGCCTAGGTACTTTGGTCCAATTCGCGAATCAGAACCGATGGCGCTTAGGATCTTGTCCGGATTTGCGCCAGCCTTCACAGCCAGATCGCCTATGGAATTGGCAAACGAAATTTTGGTGGTGAGGAAACAGTTCGTGGCCAATTTGGCTATTTCGGCACTTAGAGGATCCATTCGACAATAGACGGGTCGGTTCAAAACCATCCGCTCGTAAATGGACTGTAACCTATCCCCTACTTCCTGGTCAGATTCACCGATAAGCACCTGATCGGGCCGAAGTTGATTCTTGATGATGTCACCTTGTGCAATGAACTCGGGATTGTAGGAAACCGTGTAGCCGAATGGGGCTAGGCGGTTTCCCAATTCTGTGCAGTATCCGGGCATGGTTGTGCAACCGATGTAAAGATTCCTTCGGATGGATGGATCGGCCAAGTCAATGAGCCGTTCCACCACACGCTCCACTTGCGAATGGTCGTAACCACCATCGGGCAAAGACGGGGTGGCAACCATCACGAAAATATCTGTGATACCCTGTTCAACGATACAGTTGAGGTCGTCTGTCAATTGCAAATGTTTGCAATCTGAAAGCAGTTCGTTCACTTCTGGTTCAGAACTACGGAACGTTCTGCCTTGCAACGACCGGAGGTAATCCGGTTGGGATTCTATGCCCCAAATAGCAAACCCCGAACGTTCGAGATTAAGAGCAAAACACAGCCCCAGTTTACCAACACCGATTACCGCTATCTTATTTGCCATAACTTGAAGCTCCTGCGAAAACGTATTCGTCAAACTGTTCATTCGACCATCCCCAATCCCCGTTGTTCAACCCCCAATTGACTCCTGATGAAACTATTTTCATACCTCCACGATGTACGATAGAATAATCCAAAGATGGTTTATCTGACAAGAACTTGATCGTCTTGATCACATCTTCCGATTCCCACCCGTTCTCGTGGTCTATATGATAAACACAAGCCTTGTAAGGAAAGATCTGCTGTTTCATGCCCATTGCGCATGCCGACCAAAGGCCCATACTGTCAATATGA
>CAMCFW010000280.1 GCA_945874195.1 Chryseobacterium gleum | reverse complement strand
GGTCAGTGTGCCGAACAAAATGTAATTTGGGAGGAATGCACCGTTGCCATTAATTTTGAAGAACCAATACACGCAATAAATGTTTGAAAATTTAACAGACAAGTTTGAAAGGGCGTTCAAGACGCTGAAAGGAGAAGGTCAGATCACCGAGATAAACGTGGCTGAAACCATGAAGGAAGTGAGACGCGCTCTGCTCGATGCTGACGTCAATTTCAAGATCGCAAAGGATTTCACCGATCAGGTTAAGGAAAAAGCACTTGGCCAAAATGTTCTTACCGCAGTTAAGCCGGGTCAACTGATGGTGAAGATCACCAAGGATGAGTTGGCCAAATTGATGGGCGGCACTTCGGTGGAAGTGAATCTGACCGGAAATCCTGCCGTCATCCTCATTGCAGGCCTTCAAGGTTCGGGAAAAACCACCTTCTCAGGAAAGTTGGCGCTCTTCCTCAAAAGCAAGCGTCAGAAAAATCCACTTTTAGTAGCGTGCGATGTCTATCGTCCCGCTGCCATCGACCAATTGAAGGTGTTGGGCGAACAAGTGGGCGTGAAAGTGTATACCGAAGAAGGCAATAAGAACCCTGTTTCCATTGCAGAGAACGCCATAAAATATGCTAAGGCCAATGGCCACAATGTGGTGATCGTGGATACGGCCGGACGTTTGGCCGTGGATGAGGAAATGATGAACGAGATCGATCGCGTTCACAAGAGCATAAGACCGGGCGAGACCTTGTTCGTGGTCGATTCAATGACAGGACAGGACGCGGTGAACACTGCCAAGGCCTTCAACGACCGATTGAATTTTGATGGGGTGGTACTAACCAAACTGGATGGTGATACCCGTGGTGGTGCGGCTCTTTCCATCCGATCAGTAGTCAATAAGCCTATCAAATTCGTTGGTATCGGTGAAAAGCTGGAGGCACTCGATATTTTTCACCCCGACCGAATGGCCGACCGAATCCTCGGCATGGGCGATGTGGTTTCATTGGTTGAACGCGCACAAGAGCAATTTGATGAAGAACAAGCGCGTCAAATCCAGAAGAAGATCGCCAAGAACACCTTCGATTTCAACGATTTTCTAGGTCAGATCAATCAGATCAAGAAAATGGGCAACGTCAAAGACCTGATGGGAATGATCCCCGGCATGGGCAAAGCGCTTAAAGACGTTGATATTGACGATGATGCATTCAAACAGGTAGAAGCCATAATCGGCTCCATGACCCCGTTGGAACGTGAGAATCCGCAATTGATAAACGGAAGCAGGAGAAAGCGGATAGCAGCTGGGAGTGGATCCACTATTCAAGATGTGAACCGCCTGCTTACACAGTTCGAGGAAAGCCGAAAAATGATGAGAATGATCTCTACCAAGGGAGGCATGAAAAATGTGATGCGCAACACGCCTGGGGCTAGGAGGTAGTTTGTGCATGTTCCTTGCACGATCGTATTGTTTTTTGTTTTCCGAAGGATTATTTTAGAATTTCCGTTAATAAATACGTGTATCACGTAATAGTGAGAAGTTAATGTTATATATTCGTTAACTTTTTCAGTCATGTTATTGGACGGCAAGAAAATAGCAACCGAGATAAAGTCGGAATTGGCCACCGAAGTGGAGGCCATGATAGCTTCTGGATTTCGGGTACCGCATTTGGCCGCAATTCTAGTTGGCAACGATGGCGCAAGCGAAACCTATGTGTCCAGCAAGGAAAAGGCATGCAAGGAGGTTGGCTTCAGGTCCACATTGATCCGTCTATCGGCCGACACCGATGAAGAAACGCTGCTGAAACAGATCAACGCCATCAATGAGAATGAAGAAATTGACGGGCTTATCGTTCAGCTTCCGCTTCCCAAGCACATAAACGAGCAGCGAATTGTGCAAAGCGTGTCGCCAAAAAAAGATGTTGATGGATTTCATCCCGAAAATGTTGGTAAATTAGTGATGGGTATTCCAACTTTCATCTCGGCCACACCGAAGGGCATCATGGAAATATTGCATAGATACGGCATCGAAACCAACGGCAAACATTGTGTCATACTTGGTAGAAGCAATATTGTTGGAACACCCATGGCCAATCTTCTGAGTAGAAATTCAGATCCGGGTAATTGTACCGTCACCATTTGTCATAGTAAGACTAAGGGGTTAGCGGATTTTACTCGCTCTGCAGATATTCTGATAGCCGCGCTAGGCAAGCCCGAATTTGTAAAGGCCGACATGGTAAAGGAAGGTGCCGTTGTGATTGATGTTGGCATTACCAGAGTTGACGATCCAACCGTTAAGTCAGGATATTCGTTGAAAGGAGACGTGGCATTTGATGAAGTTGAGCGTAAGGCATCGTACATCACGCCCGTTCCAGGTGGAGTTGGAAGAACAACGATTGCGGCCTTACTTCAGAATACACTTTTAGCAAGAAAAACGAGTATCAAACCCAATAAACTCCCACATCATGTCAGTTAAAGTCAAACTAAAAAACCGAGATCACACGTTTGTCACGCTTGATCAAAAAATCTATGACGATATCCTGAAAACCGAATATCTGACCTCCATCAAGTTTTTGGATAATCTGCGGGCACACTCAAATGGCTATGCCGTTTTTCAACGATGCATCACCACCAAGAAAGGGCCTGTGTATGAAACCATCTACCTTCATAAATATTTAGCAGAGAAGTTCATTCCTAAACCAAAAAGTGACCGGAAACTCTTCGTTCGTTTCATTGATGGTGATGTGCTGAACTCTAAGCTGGATAATCTTGAATGGGTAACGATGAACACGCTGAGACGCCAGATGGTCAACTTCAAGAGTAAGACCGGATATAGAGGAGTTACTCAGGAAAAGACCAAATTCAGAGCCGTGATATACCACGAGCGCAAAGCACATAACCTTGGATTCTTCGATACAGCCGAAGCAGCAGCCAAGGCCTACAATAAGAAATCAATTGAGCTTTTCGGTAAAACCGGCAGTCTGAACAAGTTCTGATAAGGTTTACTCAGAAATATGATAAAATGCCCTTTACGATCGTGAAGGGCATTTTTATTAGTATTCGGTGCCGACATTGATATGTAAGCTAAGAAAACTTACCCTATCATCGATTCTTTGAATGCTGTAGCGGAGTTTTTTTCCGCTACGCTTATAAATGTCCAACAGACCCAGGCCGGCACCACCTTTGTCAGAATATTCCGACTTCCCCAGTTTCGTGCTATAGATCTCTCGCATTTCTGCGTGCTCCCAAGCGTTTATCTCGCTGATCTTTTCTTCTATATATGCTCTTCTGTCATTCGCGATTCGATTTCTAGTGATAATGAAAAAATCTGAATCGTGCCTTCCGATCAGCAGCAGACTGGCCGCAGTCCGGTCTTCATCTGTTTCCTGCACCGAATGGTTAACAACATTCTGTAAACACTCGACCAGAATGTTGAATATTCGTTTACGAAGTTTCTTCTCCTCACCACTTTGTGCCAGCTTCAACTCCGTAAGAGCAAGCAACTGTTGAACGGTCATTTCCGTGATCTGATCACGGTAAGCCAAAAGCAGCTCGTTTTCAGACATCATCTTATCGATGTGAATGTAATGGTCAATATTGCTCACAATCGCACTTCCCATGATATTGGCCTGCTACGCAACGTTGGCAGAAAAGTTCTCGAAAAGTTGAATTTATAGACGCTTGCATTATAGATACATTTGCGAGATGAAACTGACCGAACTTTCAGCTAGTCAATCAACATTGTTGAATGAAGGTTCAATATTGCCCATCATGGAACAGTTCTATACACTGCAAGGTGAAGGTGCGCATACCGGCAAGGCTGCCTCTTTTGTACGTATCGG